>JAZQLM010000254.1:0-3183 GCA_045542655.1 Clostridia bacterium
GCCAAGGGGTAACAAAGTCCGGCTCACCAACTCCGAGAGAAACAACATCATCCATTTCCGCAGCAATATCGAAAAATCTTCTTATGCCTGACGGCGGAATTTTTGCAACCGTTTCACTCACATATTTCTGAGGCTCAAATATCATAACGAAATAACCTCCCTGTCGTCTCTGTCTTCTCTTCCGTACACAAAACCGTCATTTTTGTATCTCTTAAGAACAAAATGCGTAGCCGTGGAAATTATTGATTCCATAGGTGCAAGATGCTGTGATACAAAAAGAGAAATATCCTTTATATTATCACCCTCAACGGTAACACCAAAATCATAGCTTCCGCTCATAAGATTTAAGGATTTTACCTGAGGATACTGGAAAATACGTTCTGCAAGACGGTCAAAACCGTTGTTTCTCTGCGGTGATACCTTAAGCTCTATGTACGCAGTAACCTTGTCACCGGCACTCTCAAGCTTATCCCAGTTTACAACCGCTCCGTAACCGACAATTGTACCGTTTTTTTCAAGCTGTTCGATGGCGGCGGCGACTGCCTCAGCCGACATATCAAGCATAGTCGCTATCTTGTCAGCACCAAGTCTACAATCATTATGTAAAATCTCTGCTATTTTTTCTAAGTTCTTAATTTCACTCATAATTTACCTCCGCTAAACAATTATTTATAATATAATTTACAACCATTTTCCGACAGAAGCAAGCCCCTGCCCCATATATTCAATTATTATACCATAACGATTGTAATTCCGCAAGTTTTTTTTAATTTTATTGATAAATAATATTGTTAATACATTAGTAAAATATAAAGAACTCAAAAAAATGGCATATGTAGCTGTACAATGTCCTGTGTTTACTTTCAAGATAAAGCATCTGCTATCACCTTTGCGGCACACTGTGCCCCAAAAATCGCTTCTGCAAGAGTATTTCCGCTCGTACCTACCTCAAGTATCATACTTCCGCCTGTAAGATGTTCATTAAACCGTTCTTTCCTAAGATTAATCCCCCTCATAAGTCCCGGATACTTTTCCTCAATTGCATTTTGTAATTTAACGGAAAGCTGCAAATTTTTTCTCCATTCAGGGTGTGATAGCCCTCCCGCATCCGTTCCGATTACGAACATTAGCTGTGCCGCCTTTTTCCCATTAATTTCGGTCACGACCTTGGCTTTTGTTCCATCACCATATACTATTGCATCACGGTGTACATCTATTATCATTTTAATTGAAGGATATTTTTTAAGATATTCCTCCCCTGTTTTGAGTGAGTTTGCATATGAACCATTATAATTCGGATAATCGTGAAGTGTTGTGTCGTGAATGGTTTCTATTCCGTTTTCACTGAATATTTCCGCCATACATTCACCGACTTTAACCACATTTTTTGTCAAATCCTGAGTTCTGTCACTTTTTGAATTATCATAGTATTCGTCACCCTCAGGCGTAAAGCTCTCGGTTGCATGTGTATGTAAAATCAGAATTTCCGGTTCTGATTTATTAAAAGTAAAAGGAAGTGCCTCGCTCAACATTTTTGAAACATCTACCTTGTAGCTTGTTTCATTTTTAATCAGAATTTTCTTCCCTGTTCCGGAAAGGTTTTTAGCCTGTGAGGTATCCACGCTTTTTATCGGATGCTTCTGTCCGTCAGTCTTATCCGGAGACGGTAAAGTTTCCTTTACATCCACACCGTCCGGATTGTAGACAGCCGCAGTCTTTTCATTTTCATACGCTGACATTGCAAGCTCCCATAGCGAGGTTTTTTCATAAACTGCCATTTCAGGAAATTCGCTCTTTATTATGCTGAACGGATTCGATGGATTAAACCCTGAAAAAAAAGAAACAGCCTCTCCGATTACCTTTATTAGCTTGTTTTCTACCTGCTTATTTTCCTTTGTTTCCTTCCTATTATCACCGCCTATCAATGCTCCGATACTGAAAAAAGCTGTCACTAAAAACAAAATCAGTATTAAAACAACAACCGCTCTCTTTATTAATTTTCTTAAATTTATAACTACCGCACGATATGCCTTTTTTCTTCTCCGCAATTTTATTTCCCCTTTTTATAAAACTATTCTTTTGTATAACGAAAGTTTTCCGTTATATAAAAAAGACAAACATTTTATGCTTGTCTTTAATTATATGAAATTATTTGCGGTTCTATGACAAATCAATATCTGTACAATTCCAGCTCCTTTAAGGTAATCCCTTTATGCAGAGCAAGATTTATTCCGTCTGCAACTATCCTTGAAAGCCTCATAACAGATTCGTCTATTTCCTTTGGCGTTACAATAAAATTACCTATGGCCGGAGAAAGTGCCTGCTTAATTATAGGCATATTATCCTCTTCCTCAATTACACTAAGCATTTTATAAAGAGGCTCATTTTGTTTCGCATGCTCTTCAAGATTATTCACAATAAGCTCAATTGTATCGCCTGCAATCGTAGCCGCATCAACAACCGTCGGTATACCTATCGCAATAACAGGAACACCAAGCGTCTCTTCGTCAAGTGCCATTCGCCTGTTTCCAACCCCTGCCCCCGGCACAATTCCCGTATCGGAAATCTGAATTGTGGAATTAATCCTGTCAATTTTTCGCGAGCAAAGAGCATCAACTGCAATAACAAGCTCCGGCTTTATTCTCTCGCAGAGCCCCTTTACGATTTCGCCGGTTTCTATGCCTGTAATTCCCAAAACACCCGGTGCTGCCGCAGACACAGATGACAGCCTTTCATCAATCTCATCAGGCATATACTTTGCAAGATGTCTCGTCACAAGAATATCCGCCACAACCTTCGGGCCTAAAGAATCGGCAGTTATATTCCAGTTTCCAAGACCGATGACCAGTGTTGTACCGCTCTTAGCTTTACCAAAAAGTTTTTCGATTTCTTTTGCACATATTTCACTTAACTGCTCACTTAAATTATTATAACCCGCAAAATCTTTGGGAAACTCCACCGTAACATATGTCCCATTCTTTTTCCCAAGTGCCTTCTGAGCTTCATCACTTTCTATTTTCACCCTCGTAATCAGGATTTGTTCTCCGTGTTCTTCAGTTTCAACTGCTACCCCGTCTATTACCTTTTTATCATCAGCCTTCGCCGCTTCAAAATATAACTCTCTCGCCTCTATAGCAAGGTCTGTACGTACATTTTTCAAAATAATTCCTCTTTTCAAAAAGT
>JAZQLM010000255.1:0-1728 GCA_045542655.1 Clostridia bacterium
AAGCAAAAGCATAGGAATATCATTTAAATTATCACCGATAACATATAAATTTTCTTTTTTTATGTTGAGAGTTCTGCATAAATAATCAACAGACTTGCCTTTGTCGGAGCCGTTGGGGGCAAAATCCGATAATTCTCTGCCGTCATAAATTTTAGAATATATTATATCAGCATCGCCTGCGTTTCCCGAAACAGTAATTTTGTAAACGGGAGAGGTGATTTCTTCAGATGAAGAAATACTAAGAACGTGTCCCTCGTATTCATTAACTGTCTGTTTAAGGAGCATTTTTGAAGCTGCTTTAATATATGAAATAAATTTTGAGTGAAAAACAACATTATCAAAATTAAAAAAATATTTAATTGCATCCTCATCAAAATATTTTTCATAAATTGTCTCATCGTCCTTAGTTATCAAAGCACCGTCCGATGAGATAAAATAAATACCGCTCAGATTGCCGTTTTCAAAAATACGTTTAAGCTCACCGTATGTACGTCCCGAAGCACAGGCGAATAAAACGTCCTTATCTTTAAGCACGTTAATTAAATCGAATATTTTGTTTTTCAGCTTCTTTTCACCGTTTAAAAGAAGTGTTCCGTCTAAATCGCATACTGCAAGTTTCATATTATTATCCTTTTTTTGAATTTATACTTATATTTTACACTAAATAATACATAAAGTCAATAATATCATAAAGAAAAAAAGAAAAACACAGAAGTTTGGGGATGTTAAAATTGTCTGGACCGCTTTGCTATGAACAAATCTCGCCGCTCGGCGTACACTGAGTACGCCTTCGGGCAAGTCCAAAGCTAAAGCTTTGACTCAATTTGTCCATTCCAAATCAATTTTACCTATCCCCAAATATATTTTTATTTATTTACTTTTTAAAATAAATATGTTATTATATATGAAAGAAAATTTTAAAAGGAAAAAAATTTATGAAAAGGATAAAATATATTATAACTTCAGTTTTTATAATTGCACTCATAGCAGGTTACTGGTATTTCAACGTCTATTCGGGCGGTGCGGTTAAAACTACACAGTTTTTGTTTGATACAACCTGCACCATAACAGCATACGGAAAAAATGCAAAGGAAGCAATCAGCGAGGCTTTTTCTAAAATAGAGGAAATACATGAGCTTACTAACTTTTATTCCGAAAATTCCGAGGTTTCAAAAATTAACAATGCTTCGGCAAATACGGAGATTAAGGTCAGCAAAGATATTTTGGAAATATTATCGGTTTCGCTTGAAGTAAGTGAAAGGTCGGGAGGTGCCTTTGATGTTACGGTTGCACCTGTTACGGAGCTTTGGGATTTTAAAAGCGGGAAAAACACTGTTCCCGATAAAGAGGATATTTTTGAAGCTGTGAAAAACGTAGGATATGAAAATATTGAATTGAACACTCAAAAATCCGTAATAATAAAGAAAAACGACAGTGTGAAAATCGACTTGGGTGGTGCGGCAAAGGGATATGCCTGTGACGAGGCGATAAAAATTTTGAATAAATACGGTGTGTGCGGAATAGTTGATTTGGGCGGAAATGTCAGCTGTACAGGTGAAAATCCGAAATCAAAGGATAAAAACTGGAGAATAGGACTTCAAGTACCATTTAAACCCTCAGGCGAATATGAAAAGGTTATTGAGATTAAATCGGGAAGCGTAGTTACAAGCGGAGTATATCAGCGATATTTTTATGATGATAATAGGCTTTATCACCATATCATAAATC
>JAZQLM010000256.1:0-3457 GCA_045542655.1 Clostridia bacterium
AACGACATGGCTACGATCCGACTTATATCAAGCTCAGGCATAACATCCTCAAGATTTTTTGTCTGAATGTACGAAATATTATGCTTTTGAAGAATATCCTTTTTAACGTAGCTTGGAAGCTTAAGCTCATCAGGAGAAACTAAAACAACCTTTATATTCTCATACCTTGAAAGAGCCTCTATAAGTGAATGAACCGTTCTTCCGAATTTCAAATCACCGCAAAAGCCAACGGTAAGATTGTCAAGTCTTCCCTTTTCTCTCTGAATTGTAAGTAAATCCGCAAGAGTCTGGGTAGGATGGTTATGTCCACCGTCACCTGCATTTATAACAGGAATACTTGCATTCCGGGACGCAACATAAGGTGCCCCCTCTTTAGGATGTCTCATTGCAATAATATCAGCATAACAGCTTATAGTCTTTGCAGTATCAGAAACACTCTCACCCTTTGCCGCAGATGAACTGTCTGCCTCAGAAAAGCCGATAACATTACCGCCAAGCTCATACATTGCCGCCTCAAAACTGAGTCTCGTTCTTGTTGAAGGCTCAAAAAACAATGTTGCAAGTTTTTTGCCTCTGCATTTTTCGCTGTACTTTTCAGGATTTTCTATTATATCGTTTGCAACGTCAATAAGCTCAGAAATCTCCTGAGTAGATAAATCGAGTATACTTATAAGATTTCTCATTTTAATCTCCCCGTTTAAAGTCAGATTTTTATTTATTTATCCAGCTTTCATCAGACGGATTATTTCTGAACGCAATAAGGCGTTTAATATCCTCTGTCTTTATATAGCCTTCCTCAGCTGCAACCTCTGCAATTGCATCAAAATCTGTGAGAGAAACATTTTTAACATCAGCCTCACTAAGACGCTTTAAACCCTTTTCCATACCGTATGTGAAAATACTTACAATGCCGAGAACTATAGCTCCTGCTTCTCTTAATACATTCACTACTTCAATAACACTTCCGCCTGTTGAGATAAGGTCTTCCACAACAACAACCTTCTGACCTTTTTCAAGCTTGCCCTCAATCTGATTTTGTCTTCCGTGGTCTTTTGCACCTGAACGTACATAACCCATCGGCATATCAAGAAGATGTGCTGTAATAGCCGCATGAGCAATACCTGCTGTTGACGTTCCCATAAGAACCTCAGCCTCGGGATAATTTGTCTTAATAAGCTCTGCAAGACCGTTTTCAACGTCACATCTTACCTTTGGAGCCGTAAGTGTAAGACGGTTGTCACAGTAAACAGGGCTTTTAATTCCGCTTGCCCATGTAAACGGCTCGTCAGGTCTGAAAAATACTGCCTTTATTGATAATAAATCTTTTGCTATTAATTTTTTCATAATAATTTCTCCTATATCTTATATTTAATTATGCTTGTGCATAAAACAAATGATTTTTCTTATCCAACAAATTCGCTTACGCATCTGTTATACGCCGCAACAGGATCTTTTGCCGCTGTGATTGGTCTGCCCACAACTATATAGTCAGAACCGATTTCCTTAGCCTGTGCAGGTGTCATAATTCTCTTCTGGTCACCCACATCACCGTCTGCAAATCTTACACCGGGTGTAACAGTGATAAAGTCACTGCCACAAACCGAGTGAACCTTTTCTGCCTCAAGCGGTGAACATACAACACCGTCAAGTCCTGACTCCATAGCATTCTTTGCATAGTGCATAACAACCTTATCAATCGGCTCATCTATAAGTAAATCAGCTTTCATTGATTCTTCATCAGTTGATGTAAGCTGTGTAACAGCAATCAAAATCGGTCTTGTTCCGTCCTCTCTTGTAAGTCCTTCAATTGCCGCTTTCATCATATTTTTAGTTCCTGCCGCATGAAGGTTACACATATCCACGTCAAGTCTTGACAAAACAGCCATTGATTTTTTTACAGTATTCGGAATATCGTGAAGCTTTAAATCAAGAAAGATTTTATGTCCCATTTCTTTAATCTTTTTAACAATATGAGGACCTTCTGCATAGAATAATTCCATACCTATTTTAACAAAAGGCTTTCTGCCCTCAAATTTATCCAAAAACTTAAATACATCCTCAGCACTGCTGAAATCGCAGGCAATAATTACATCCTTTCCCATTACTTAACCCCTCCTATTATTTCTTTAAGTGAATTGATTCCATATTTCTCCATAACTCTTGGCAAGTCATTAATTATATCACGGCACGCATACGGATTTACCAAGTTTTCAGCTCCGACCTCAACCGCCGTAGCTCCTGCAAGCATCATTTCAATTACGTCCTCAGCTTTTGAAACACCGCCCATTCCCACAACAGGTATTTTCACGGCATTTGCGACCTGATAAACCATACGGACAGCAACAGGAAAAATAGCTGCTCCCGAAAAGCCACCCATTTTATTTGCTATTACGGGTTTTTTTGTTCTTAAATCTATTCTCATACCCAAGAGTGTATTTATGAGACTTATACCATCAGCACCGGCTTCCTCACAGGCCTTTGCAATTGAAACAATATCCGTAACATTCGGTGAAAGCTTTATAATAACAGGTTTTTTTGTAACCCTTTTAACTGCTCTTGTTACCTCAGCGGCAGCCTCCGGAGATGTCCCAAAACTCATTCCTCCGCCGTGTACGTTAGGACAGCTTACATTTACCTCAAGCCATCCAACCTGCTCACAGGCATCAAGCTTTTCACAGGTATATGCGTAATCCTCTACAGAGAACCCGCTCACATTTGCCATTACTTTTTTGTTAAAGCACTTTTCAAGCTTTTTAAGTTCATCATTTATTACTGCATCAACACCGGGATTCTGAAGACCTACCGCATTTATCATACCGCTACTGCATTCTGCAATTCTCGGCGTAGGATTTCCGAATCTTGGCTCTCTTGTTGTACCTTTAAAGGAAAAAGTGCCTAATATATTTATATCATAAAGCTCAGCAAATTCATAGCCGTATCCAAAAGTACCGCTTGCCGGTATCACAGGATTGTCAAGCTCAATTCCGCAAAGCTCAACCTTTAATTCTGCCATATTATTTCCTCCTTTTCAAGCACCGGTCCGTCCTTGCATATTCTCTTATTACCGTAAAGAGTTTTACAGGAGCAACCCATACAAGCACCGAAGCCACAGCCCATTCTTTCCTCAAAGCTGAACTGACCGCTTGTTTTCGATTCATTATATACCGCCTTGAGCATTGGCTCAGGACCGCAGGTATATATGTAGGAATAGTCCATACTTTCCATTACAGAAGTAACAAAGCCTTTTGTTCCATACGAGCCGTCAACTGTTGTAACCAAAACATCAGCTCCAAGCTTTTTAAACTCTTCCTCATAAAAGATTTCGTTTTTTGTATTGAAGCCAAGTATAACAGAAACCTTTTTTCCCTCTTTTATAAGCTCTTTAGCAAGCATATAAAGCGGGGGAACACCTACACCGCCGCCGATTAAAAGCGGCTTGTCGCCTGACCTTTCAGTA
>JAZQLM010000257.1:0-5630 GCA_045542655.1 Clostridia bacterium
ATGTCAATGCTCAGAATAAGTGATGTTGTTGACATTCTTATAGTTACGTTTCTTATATATAAATGTCTTAAATTTATAAGAGATACAAGAACGATTCAGTTACTTAAAGGAATAGTTGTGCTTATAGTAATGATGCAGGCGAGCTATTTTCTTAATCTGCACACGGTTTATTATATATTAAGCAATGCAATGCAGCTTGGCTTTATTGCCGTGCTTATAGTGTTTCAGCCCGAGCTTAGGCGTGCACTTGAACAGCTTGGAAAGACTTCTATGGGGGAATGGTTTAATTTTGAGGACCAGAAGGACAATACCAAGACCAATGAAATGATAGAAGAAATAGTAAAGAGCTGTCAGAGTATGTCAAAGAGCAGAATAGGTGCTTTGATAGTAATTGAACGTGATATTAAAATAGGCGATATAATAGGTACGGGTATAAAGCTTCATGCTGATGTTACGGCTGAACTGCTTATTAATATATTTATCCCGAAGACACCGCTTCACGATGGTGCTCTTATAATACGCAATGATATTATAGAGGCTGCGTCGTGTTTTCTTCCGCTGTCACAAAACCCCAATCTCAGTAAGGAGCTTGGAACAAGACACCGTGCAGGTATTGGTATATCGGAGGAGTCTGATGCCGTTGTTGTTATTGTCTCGGAGGAAACAGGAAAAATTTCTCTTGCACTCGGAGGAGAATTAACGGTAAATCTCTCGCCTGAGGCTCTTGCTTTAAGACTTAAAAAACTGCTTGTTGAAAGTAATAAGGATATGAAAATAAAACGTAATATTTTTGCAAGAAAGGAGAAGGATAAGATTTGAAAAAGTTTTTTGCCAATGATTCTTTTTTAAAGGTATTTTCCTTTATTGTTGCAATAATTATATGGTTTTACATTATAATTGTACTTGATCCGCCTGTGGAGATTACGGTAAGAGATATACCGATTCAGTATATCCAGCAGAATACCCTTCTTTCACAGGGACTTAGTGTTGTCGATGAGAGTAAATCAGCAATTGAGCTTAAACTTAAGGGCAGCAGAAAGAAAATTGTAAACATTAATTCAAAGAATGTACTTGCAACTGTTGATTTGTCCAATGTTACAAAATCGGGAAGACACACCTTGCCGATAAATGTTTCTATTCCGTATGACGATACTGAAATAATGAACAAGAAGCCTCTTAATGTAGAGGTTGTTATAGATAAGGTGGTTGAAGAAAAGCGGAATATCCGCATTAAGACCGTTGGAAATCCGGAAACAGGATATATTCAGGGAACGCCTGAGGTTATGCCCCGCACCGTTTTGATTAAGGGTGCGGCATCTGTTGTAAGTAATATTTCGGATGTAAGAGTATCAATTGATATAAATGATAAAAAAGAGGATGTTACGGATAATGTTGAATTGGAGCTTGTTGATTTATCCGGCAATGTAATTGATGAAAAAGACGAAATCTATGATTTAATTTCTACCGATATTGCCGAAGCAGAGGTGTTCTGCCCTATTTTTAAGCTCAAAACCGTTCCGATAAAGCTTCAGCTCAGCTCTCAGCTTCCGCAGGGTTCTCAGGCTGCGGTTCAGCCTAATATGATTACTCTGTATGGTTACGAAGAGGATATAGATGCTGTTGATGATATTCTTACAGAACAGGTTGATGTACAATCTCTTGTAAATGACGGAGAGAAAAGCGTTGAACTGGTTCTCCCTGAAAATATCAATTTAAGGGACGGCGTTACTTCTGTAACGATAAAATACAGCAGTGCTGAGTAGTGTATCAGGCGGTAGAAAATGTATATTTTAGTAAATAATTTGAAATTTCCGATTGAACATTCGGCTGATGATGTATTAAAGGCTGCTCTGCTTTTTGTTGAGAAGAATAACATAAAAGCAGACAGTCCTGTTATATACAGAAAATCTGTTGATGCAAGGAGGAACAGAATATCCTTTGTCTATTCGGTCAGAATGAGGCTTTGCTCCGAAAAAGAGGCGGCAGAGAGGGTGAAGGATATACGGATATTGGACGAGCCTGTATTTGATATTGTCAAAAAGAAAGAACGTGGGAATGTTATAATAATAGGCTCAGGTCCATGCGGACTTTTTGCGGCATACATTCTTGCAAAGGCCGGCTTTTTACCGCTGATTGTTGAACGTGGAGCCTGTGTTGAAGAGCGTGATAGGATTGTAAAGGATTTTTTCAAAAACGGTGTGCTTAATTTATCAACAAATGTACAGTTCGGTGAGGGTGGTGCAGGCACTTTCTCGGACGGTAAGCTTAATACGAGAATCGGAAGTCAGTTTGAGCGGTTTGTTTTAGAGACATTTGTTAAGTTTGGTGCATCGGAGGATATTTTGATTAATGCAAAACCGCATATAGGAACAGATGTCTTAAAAAAAGTACTTGTTAATATGAGAAAAAGCATTGAAGCTATGGGCGGAAGATATTTGTTTAATACAAGACTTTCAGATGTAAAAATCAGGAACGGCAAAGTAGCGTCTGTGGTTTTTGATAATAACACGGAGCTTGAATGTGAACGGGTAATACTTGCCATAGGGCATAGTAGTAGGGATACCTATGAAATGCTTTATAAAAACGGTGTTTCTATGGTGTCGAAGGCTTTTGCCGCAGGCGTGAGAATTGAACACAGTCAGGAATTTATAAATAAGCTTCAGTATGGAAACGAATATAGAAATAAAAGGCTTCCGGTTGCTGATTACCGTGTGGTTTATAACGGTGATGAACGTAGCTGTTATTCTTTTTGTATGTGTCCGGGCGGCTATGTGGTCAATGCGTCATCTGAGGACGGAGGATTTACCGTAAACGGGATGAGTAATTTTGACCGCAGCGGAGAAAATGCAAATTCAGCACTTGTGGTCAGTGTCCGTCCTGAGGATTTTGAAAATGATAAACCCCTTGCAGGAGTGGAATTCCAAAGAAAGTATGAACGGCTTGCATTTGAACTCTCAGGGGCATATAAAGCACCTGTGCAGCTGTCACAGGATTTTTTAAATAACAGAATTAGCACTTCGTTTAAAGATGTAAGACCTTCTTTTACAGGTGAGACTTTTTTTGCCGATTTGAGGGAGTGTCTGCCTGATTTTATTTGTAAAACCTTGAAGGAGGGGCTTGTTAATTTTGAAAATAAAATGAGAGGGTTTGTAAGCTCAGGTTCAATTCTTACGGGAATTGAAATGAGAACGTCAGCCCCCTTGAGAATATTGAGAGGAGAAAATTATCAGTCAGTTAATACAGAGGGACTTTTTCCTGCCGGCGAAGGTGCGGGTTATGCCGGAGGAATTATGAGTGCCGCTATTGACGGTATTCGTGTTGCTCGTTTTATAATAGCGGATGAAAGCAGCAGTATTAACGTGATTTGATTTTTTTAGTATAATATATTAAGAAAAAATTTCGGAGGTTAATATGGGAAGGTTATTTGGTACTGATGGCGTAAGAGGCGTTGCGGGCAGTGAGCTTACGGCAGAGCTTGCATACAGTATTGGCAGAGTCGGTGCGTATGTACTTGCTTCGGAAAGCTCGAAAAAGCCTAAAATTGTAGTGGGAAAGGACACAAGGATTTCCGGTGATATGTTGGAGTTTGCACTTATTTCGGGAATACTCAGCGTAGGGGCTGAGGTTGTAAGAGCCGGAGTTATTCCTACACCGGCGATTGCGTATCTTGTGCGTGAAAAGGGTTTTGATGCAGGGGTTATGATTTCTGCTTCACATAACCCGTTTGAGCATAACGGAATTAAATTTTTTAATTCTGAGGGCTATAAGCTAAGTGATGATATTGAAGAGAGGATTGAATCAATTATTCTTGATAATTCAGAGGAAATAGGCTGTCCGGAAGGAGCATTTCTTGGAAAAAGCTGTGAAGATTTCAGCTTGCGTGATGAATATATTGATTTTGCAGTTTCTACGTCGGAAAATGACTTTTCGGGACTTACAATTGCAATTGATTGTGCAAATGGTGCCTCTTCCTTTACGGCAGAGAAGGCACTCAAAAAGCTTGGTGCAGAGGTTTTGGTTTTAAGTAACTCGCCTGACGGTATTAATATTAATTTAGATTGCGGCTCAACGCATATAGAGGCTCTCTCTGCGTTTGTTAAAGAAGAGGGAGCTGATTTAGGGCTTGCCTTTGACGGTGATGCCGACAGAGTGCTTGCGGTTGATGAGAACGGTGCTTTGGTTGACGGTGATAAGATTATGTCAATTATCGGACTTGACCTGAAAAACAGCGGAAGGCTTAAGAAAAATACAGTTGTTGCGACCGTAATGAGTAATCTTGGCTTTTTTGTAATGGGAAAAGAAAATGGGATTGATATTTTAAAAACAAAAGTCGGCGACAGATACGTTCTTGAAGAAATGTTAAAGGGCGGTTATTCTATCGGCGGAGAACAGTCGGGACACGTTATACTGCTTGATTATAATACAACCGGAGACGGACTTGTTACAGGCATTAAGCTTGTATCTGTCCTGAAAAAATCAGGCAAAAAAATGTCTGAGCTTGCAGGTATAATGCAGGTGTATCCTCAGGTGCTTATAAATGCAAGGGTTTCCTCTGTAAGCAAATACAAATATGATGAGGATGATGAAATAAGGAGAGAGATTTCAAAAATAGAAGAGGAATTTTCGGATTCAGGCAGAGTTCTTATAAGACCGTCGGGTACTGAGCCTTTAGTGAGAGTTATGATTGAGGGAAAAGACGAAGAGGTAATAAAAAGACGTGCACAGGATTTGGCTGAGCTGATTGAAAGGAAGCTTGGTTAGTATTTAACGAAAGAAGGATAACTTATGATAAAATTTAATAAGGGTTTAAAAAGTGTATTATCGGCAATCGTAGTCTTAAGCATAGGAGGAGGCTTGTCAGCTTTTTCTGCTGATGAGTACAGGGTAAAATTAAATGGTGAGTTTATGACGTTTGATGTACCGCCTGTTATGATTGAAGACAGAATTTTAGTCCCGATGAGGGCGATTTTTGAAGAGCTTGGAGCAATAGTTGACTGGGAGGATGAAACTCAAACAGCTACAGGTACTATAAATGAAACAGTTGTATCTGTAAAAATTAATGAAAAGGCAATTACTAAAAACGGAGTTAAGACTGAAATCGATGTTCCGGCACAGCTTGTAGGCGGACGTACAATGGTTCCTGTAAGAGCGGTGAGCGAGGCTTTTTTATGTGAAGTGGACTGGAATGATGCTGATGGTGTTGTAATTATAAATGAGACCGAAAAGGTTGAAGAAGTTATTGAAACTCCTGCTGTAGAAATGGAGGAGAAAAATACAGGGGTGGTTGAAGAAAAAACTTCTGATTTGACTGATTATGTTATAGTTGAAGAAGATGGCAAATATAAGATAAATAAAAAAGACAAAACACCTCTTATCAGCGGTTCATTTGAGGGTATAAGCGAAATAAACAAAATTATAGTAGTCGAAAGAGAATCGGGAAAGAAAAGTACTCACAAGCTTGACGGCGAATTGATTATGTTAGCTGATAAAGTTGAAGATTTCGGTAACGGGCTTTTGAGATGTACATACGATAATGATACTAAATATATCAATTCTTGCGGTGAAATTTTCGAGAGCGTGAAGAAGTACGGGAATTCTTCTGTAGCAAAGCTTGTTACAGAAGAAAAGTA
>JAZQLM010000258.1:0-3202 GCA_045542655.1 Clostridia bacterium
TTGCAGAAGTCCTATGGCGGAGGGAATTTTCGCAGCAAACGTTAAAGGAGTTTACGTTTCCTCGGCAGGGCTTGCGGCGTCAAGCGGCGAGAGTGCAAGTAAAAATGCTGTACTTGCGATGAAGCATATGAAAATTGATATATCGGCTCACAAATCACGTCAGCTGAACGTTCCGATGATTGAAGAGGCGGATATTGTACTTACGATGACAAGGGGACACAAGGCGGCTCTTTCTGGCTTTGAAAATGTATTTACACTTTCGGAGGCTATTGGTGCGGATTTTGATATTGCCGATCCCTTTGGCGGCAGTGAAGAGGATTATATCCGCTGTGCAAGGGAGCTTGAAGAGCTGATACTTAAGATAAGACTATGATGATAAAGCGAATGACAGGCGAGCATATAAATGAGCTTGCCCTGATTGAAAAACAAATCTTCGGCATACAAAATGCCGAAAAAACTCTGTCAAAAGAGCTTGAAAATAAAATATCCGCTTACTTTATAGCAGAAGAAAGCGGAAAAATAAGCGGTTATGCAGGTATCTGGAACATCTGCGGTGAGGGCGATATAATAAATATTGCCGTACTCCCCGAATACAGGCGGTCAGGGATTGCATCAAGGCTTCTTGAAACACTTTTTGAGTTTTGCCGTGAAAATGATATTTACGCACTTAATCTTGAAGTAAGAGAGTCTAACGAGCCTGCAAGAAGTCTTTACAAAAAGCACGGCTTTACAGAGGTCGGAGAAAGAAAAAGATACTATGACGGCACAGAAACTGCCGTTTTAATGAGAAAAGAGTTTTAAACGAGAAAAAGATTTTTAAAGGATACTAAGGATTAGAGGTTTTTAAAATGCGTATTCTTGCAATTGAAAGCTCCTGTGACGAGACGGCGGCGGCTGTTGTCGAGGACGGCACAAGAGTTATTTCAAACATTATAAATACACAGATTGAGCTTCACAAGGTTTACGGCGGTGTTGTTCCCGAAATTGCCTCAAGAAAGCATATAGAGAATATAACAGGTGTTATTGACTCTGCACTGAGTGAGGCGAATGTTACTCTTAAGGACATTGACGCCGTTGCGGTAACCTACGGTCCGGGACTTGTGGGTGCTCTTTTGGTCGGGGTGTCAACCGCAAAGGCTATCAGCTTTGCGGCAAATAAGCCGCTTATTGCGGTTCATCACATAAAGGGGCATATATGTGCAAACTATATTGAAAACCCTGATTTCAAGCCGCCTTTTGTATGCCTTGTGGCATCAGGAGGACACAGCCATATTGTTTATGTAAAGGATTATAACACCTACGAGGTGCTTGCAAGGACTATGGACGATGCGGCAGGCGAGGCTTTTGACAAGGTTGCAAGGGTTCTCGGACTCGGCTATCCGGGAGGCCCTAAGGTTCAGGCACTTGCGGCAGAGGGTAATCCCGATGCTATCCGTTTTCCCAGAGTTAATATGGGTGACGAGGGCTTTGATTTCAGCTTCAGCGGCGTAAAAACCGCTGTTATAAACTACATTCACAATGCCGAACAAAAGGGTATTGAGATAAATAAAGCCGATATTGCGGCTTCATTTCAGGAAGCGGTGATTGACGTTTTAAGCACACATCTTATTGACTGTGCTAAAAAGTGCGGTGCAGAAAAAATTGCACTTGCAGGCGGTGTTGCGGCAAATAAACCGCTCCGCAAACGAATTGAAGAAAAGGCAGCGGCAGGTGGCTTTGAATTTTGCTGTCCACGTTTTGAGCTTTGTACCGATAATGCTGCTATGATTGGCTGTGCGGCGTATTACGAGGCAAAGGACGGAAAATATTCAGACCTCTACCTTAATGCAGTACCGAGCCTGCCGCTTTAAAGGTGGATGGGCAGAGACGCCCGCCCCTACTTTCGTCGAAGTACGGCTCTTCTATCGCTTTCTCTTACGAAAAAGCTCATCTTACCGCCGACTTCTCCTCTTCCCCAAAAAAGCTTGCTTTTTTGGGAACCCTACAGATGTTCAGATAATAGATAAGAGATATTTTTCGTAGGGGACGATTCCTACATCGTCCCGTATTGTTACTCAAACAGGCTTTTTAGTATATCAAGAGTTTTAAAACGAAGCTCTATATCGGGAGCTGATTCGGTTATGAGGGAATATTCGCCTTTTGAAAGATGTGATTTTAAATATGCGTCGCAGTTTTCCGAAAGCTCTACAGTTCCCTTTGTGAAGCAAAGAGGCGGAAACATTACACACCACCAGTTTTTTCCCGCACCCTCCCCTATTACAACTCTTACTGCATTGTAATTTCCGGCAGGGAGCAGAATTTTACCGTATTTTTTCGGTGGAAAATCAAAGCTTCCGATTTCAACTCTTGCATCATAGGCTGAGCCGTTTCTTCTAAGCTCATCAAGAACCGAGCCTTCAAGAAAAGATAAATGTTCCTTTGCGGAAAGCAGGGCGTCCTCTTTGTTTTCCGCCTTAACGAAAAGGGAATTTGCATCCGATATAATGCGGTCACGGACCTTTAGTTTAAGGCTTTGGTCTTCGGGGGAGTTGCTGTTTGCAATAACGTGAAGTCTTAGAACATTATCCGAAATGTTTGATTTTGAGTTATCGGCAAATGCCATTACACTGCTTAATACAACCGAAAAGAATAATACTGAAAGTACAAAACGATTAGGATTTATATATTTCATTTTATATGTATCCTTTCTTTAAAAATTAAGATTTTATATACTGATTATTGACACGAAACAAAAATTTTTATTCATAAATATTTCTGAAAGGGCGTTTTTTATGTCAAAGCTTAATGTATGCGTAATATTCGGCGGCATTTCGAGTGAACACGAGGTTTCAAGAATGTCCGTCAAAACAGTTCTTAACAATATAGATTATGAAAAGTACAATGTTTATAAGGTAGCAATTACCAAAGAGGGAAAATGGCTTTTGTACGAGGGCGAGACAGAGAAAATTACTGATTCCGACTGGCTCAGCTACACAACGGGAGAAGCGATTATATCCCCCGACAGATGTGAAAAGGCACTTATAAAATTTATGCCTGACGGCAAAACTGAGAAAATACATATAGATGTATGCTACCCCGTTCTCCACGGAAAATACGGTGAGGACGGAACAGTTCAGGGACTTTTTGAGCTTGCAGGAATCCCTTATACAGCGAGCGGTGTTATAGGAAATGCTGTTTGTATGGATAAATGTATGGCAAAAAT
>JAZQLM010000259.1:0-4077 GCA_045542655.1 Clostridia bacterium
ATAAAGCAAGAAGCAGACGAAGTCAACCAAAAGCTCAAAAAGAACATAATAATCACCACGGGAAGTCGTACCGATATAAACAAATTCACCGCAAGCTGTGACCTGTTTATTGGAGTAAGCCGTGCCGCACTTGAAGCGATGGCGTGCGAAAAGCCGTCTATTATTGCAGGCAACGAGGGTTATATCGGAATTTTTGATGAGGACAAGCTCGGCATTTCTATCGACACAAACTTCTGCTGCCGTGGATGCGAGCAGACAACGGCAGAGGTTTTAAAAGCGGATATTCTTTCCCTCCTTGAAAACAAGGACGACGAAAAGCTTGCCCGTCTCGGAAAATATTCAAGAGACACCGTCGGAAAATACTACTCTGTTGTTACCATGGCAAAAGATGCCTTAAAAATGTATATTTCTGTTATCAAGGGAAGTAAAATCAACTTAGTTTCAGACAGCGAGGCAGATACAATTGATGAATACTTAAAATCGCCGTACAAAAATAAGAGCGTTTTGATTTCCGGATATTACGGTTTTCAAAACAGCGGCGATGATTCAATTCTTGCGGGAATTGTTTCGGAGCTAAGAGAAAAATGCCCCGGAATAAACATTAACGTGCTTTCCAAAAATCCTTCAGAGACAGCTTTGGAATACGGAGTTTCGGCAATTAACAGGTTTAATATTTTTAAAATTTTCCATATTCTTAAAAAACAGGATTTATTTATAAGCGGCGGCGGCAGTCTGCTTCAGGATATGACAAGCAGTAAGTCACTTGCTTACTATCTCTTTATGATACGGCTTGCCAAAATGCGAAAGGTTAAAACCTATATTTACGCAAACGGCATAGGTCCTGTCAACAAAAAGGAAAACCAAAACAGCGTCCGCAAACACTTAAACAGTGTGGATATGATTACGCTTCGTGATACAGAATCCGCTACAGAGCTTGAAAAAATGGGAGTAAGCACTCCTGTTACTCTGACAGCCGATCCTGTTTTCACGCTAAACTGCGAGGACGAAGCAAAGACTAAAGAATTTTTAAGCGAAATCGGTATTTCGGAGGGTGAAAAATATTTCATTCTCTCTGTCAGACCTTGGAAAACCGAAAAGGATAATTTTGTATCAGAAATGGCTCTGTTTTGCCGTGAGGTAAGTAAAAAACACGGACTTACACCCGTAATTCTTGCGATGCAGCCAAGCTTAGATGCTGAAATTTCCGATGCAATATGCAAAAAGTTTGATGCTAAATATGCTTATATTGATAAAAGTATTCCATACGGACGTTTACTCGGTATTTTAAAAAATGCTGAATTTTGTGCGGCCATGAGACTTCATACACTTATATATGCTGCAAAAACAGGAACTCCTGCAATCGGTATTTCGTACGATCCAAAGGTTAATGCAATGCTTGACTATACAGGACAGAACTTCTGCATTGATATAAGTGAAGTAAGCTCAAAGGCTCTATCTTTCTTTGCGGATAAAATTATATCAGAAAAGGAAACTATTTCCGAAATGCTTAAAAAACGTTCGTCCGAGCTTACAAGGCTTGCCCGTGAAAACGCAGAAATTGCAAAAAAACTTATGGACTAATATTGAAGCACCTCAATATACGAACCAAATGTAAAATATATTTAGGGGACGATGCGTGCATCGTCCCGAAAAAAATCATTTTTCTGCATTCTAACAATTATGATTTCAAAGTATTAATTATGATTGCTGCAAACATAAGCATACATCCTAAAATTTCTATTCCGCTCATTGCTTCACCAAGTATTATCATACCCGAAAGTACAGCAAATACCGATTCAAGGCTCATAAGAATTGAAGCCGATGCAGGATCGGTATATTTTTGCCCTATAATCTGTAGAGTATAGGCAACGCCGCACGACATAACTCCCGAATACAGTATGGGAACTGTGCAGTCGATTATAAGCCCTATATCCGGCTTATCAAACAAAACTATTATTACAAAATCAATTATTCCGGCAAAGAAGAACTGAAGTGCCGACAGCTTTATTCCGTCTGCCTTTGGCGAAAAAATATCAATTGCAATAATATGAAACGAAAAAACTACTGCACATATAAGGGTTAAGAAATCACCTATATTAAAGTCAAAGCCGTCGTTAAAGCCGCACAGAAGATACATTCCCACAAGAGCTATAAAAGCAGAAAGAAATGCAATTTTCGGAAAGCTTCTTTTTAGTAAAAGTCCGATAAAAGGAACAAAAATTATGTACATTGCCGTTATAAAGCCTGACTTTCCGCTGGTGGTATACATAAGTCCCCACGTTTGAACGGTCGTTGCAATACACAGAAAAATGCCGCATATTATTCCGCCCTTTAAAAGGATTTTCTTTTCTTCCTTTGACGGTTTTTCTGCACCGTTTTTATATTTCATTCTGTCCGATATAATTATCACCGGTAAAAGCACCAAAGCACCTATTAAAAGCCTTATTCCGTTAAAGGTAGCCGGCGGTATCTTTTCCATTCCCACTCTCTGCGAAACAAACGACGCACCCCATATAACCGAGGTTAAGAGAAGAATAAGATTTCCTTTTATTTTTTTTAAGTTAATACCTTTATTATTCATTTTATCACCCTAAAACTTTTATTACAAGCTCTGCTAAAAATACCGCTCCGCAGGCTGTGACCGCAACCTTTAAAAGACTTTTTCCAAAATAAGCTGCAATTAAAGCCGCAATAAACCCAAGTGCCGCAGATACCTTATGTGAAACCGAATAAAATATCCCCGGTATTGTCATTGCCGTAAGCACAGCAAACGGAACATAGTGTAAAAACGATAGTATAAAACAGTTTGTAATTTTCTTCTTCGCAAGAACAAGAGGCAACATTCTTACAAGATAAGTCACCCCTGCCATAACTAGAAGATATATGTAAAAACTGTATTTTGTCATTTTTCCGCCTCACTTTCTTTCGCAGAAATCGGTGCAAGATAAGCAAACAAGGCACTTACCAGAACCGCTGTAATTATAATGACAAACCCGCCCGGAACTTTGCTAAGGAGCGGAATATACTTAAATGCACAGCTTAGAATTGCCGCAAGCAGAACACACAGGGCAGTAGGTCGGCTTATCTTCATTTCGGGAACAACTATCGCTATAAACATTCCGTAAATTGCAACCCCAAGTGAAGAAATAACTATTGCGGGGAGAATATTTCCTGCAACTGCACCAAGAATTGTTCCAACGCTCCAGCCTATATACGGCGTTATTATAAGTCCGTACAGATATTTTTTCCCAAGAGAGTGTTTTTTCTCGGAAGCAACCGCAAAAACTTCATCCGTATTTACAAACGAAATAACAAACCTGTCCAAAAGCCTCACGCCCTTATCAAGCTTCTGCGAAAGAGAAAGTGACATCAGTGCATATCTAAGATTAATTACAAGCTGTGTCATTCCAAGCTCTAAAAGACTTCCGCCTGTACATATAATCGGTACAGCGGCAAGCTGTCCTGCCGAGGTTACATTCATCATCGAAATAAGCAAGGTCTGAAGAGGCGTAAGCCCGCTCTGTACAGAAAAAATCCCAAACGCAAAGGCAACCGAAATATAACCGAGACAAATAGGTATTCCGTCTGTAATACCCTTTAAAAACATACTTTTTTCTTTCATCTTCTTGTTTTTCCTTTATTACAAAATAAAGAGGTTGCTGCATTAAACATTTGGGTGTATAAATATTCAAAACTGTAGGGGCGATTCACGAATCGCCCGCGGGACATTCTTTAAATATCCCCTACAATAAATGTAATTTTATGCACAATATATGTTTAATGCAACAACCCCCATATATCTCTTACAATAATCTTTTTCTAAGGTCCTCTGGAGATTTCGGTGAAAGATACGAGGGTGCAATATCAAATACCGTTTTACAACCGCAAAGCCCCTCCTTGTTCATCTTCACAGCCGCTCTTGCATATGCCACAAGGACAGATGATGTAAACTCAGGATTTGAGTCAAGCTTTAAGCTGTATTCAATGATGTGTGTATTTTCGCCGTTTAACCCAGTTTTTCCCGAACGGATAACAAATCCGCCGTGAGGTATACCGCTGTGGTCACGTTTAAGCTCC
>JAZQLM010000260.1:0-2306 GCA_045542655.1 Clostridia bacterium
TATTTCCTTTCCCTCCTCTTTAAACTGCGACATATATATTTCTTTATATGTCTGAGAATTTTCGAGAAGCTCCTCGTGTGTTCCTATCGCCTCAACCGCTCCGTCCTCCATCACGATAATCTTATCGGCAAAGCGGATAGATGCAGTTCTCTGAGAAACTATAAATACTGTTTTTTTGCCGCCTAACTCTTTAAGCTCCTTTCTTAGTGCCGCTTCCGTCGCAAAATCAAGTGCAGAGGCAGAATCATCTAAAATAAGTATATCCGGATTTTTAACTATGGCTCTTGCAATTGTAAGTCTTTGCTTTTGTCCGCCGGACAGGTTTCTTCCCTCTTGCTCAATTTCAAAGGAGAGTCCACCCTCTTTTGAAAGTACAATTTCCTTAGCCTGAGCAATCTCCAACGCCTCAAAAAGCTCTTCGTCAGAAGCACACCCGTTTCCCCATTTCAGGTTTTCCCTTATGCTTCCCGAAAACAATACCGCTTTCTGGGGAACAACACCTATTTTCTCACGAAGCTCTTCCATTGACACATTTTTCACATCACTTCCAAATACCTTCACTCTGCCCTTGTCCGCTTCATAAAACCTTGGTATCATATTTACGAGTGAGCTTTTTCCTGAGCCTGTACCACCGATAATTCCCACTATTTCGCCCTGTTTCACCTTAAAGCTTATATCCGAAAGAGCATAGTCACCCACGTCCGAATATCGAAGATATACATTTTCAAACTCTACAATAGGCTCACCCTCCGTATTGATTGTTTCAGGTGCAGTCGGATTTTCAAGTGACGGTTTTCTTTCAAGAATATTCCCTATACGGTTTCCGGATGCCACCGCTTTCGTAATGTTTATTATAAGATTTGCAAGTTTAATAAGTTCAACAAGAATTTGTGACATATAATTATAAAGAGCAACCACCGCCCCCTGTGTGATAATTCCTGCATTAACCTTAATTGCCCCCGTATAAATAAGTACCACGATAGAAAGATTAACCACCGCAAGGGTAAGAGGATTCATAAGAGCAGAAATTTTTCCCACATATCTCTGAAGCAGATTAAGCTCTTTATTAGCCGCCTTAAACTCTTCTGTTTCATCCTTTTCCTTACAGAAAGCACGAATAACCTTTACCCCGCTTAAATTTTCCCTTGTTTTAAGTGTAATTCGGTCAAGTGCCGACTGTACCTTTTTGTAAAGAGGTATAGAAACGAGCATTATTCCAAAGACAATAACCGATAAAATCGGGATTGTTGCCAAAAACACAAGTGCTGAATTAAAATCAATGGTAAAAGCCGCTATCATAGCACCGAATACTACAAAGGGTGAACGCAGGAATAACCTTAGTGTAAGGTTAAGTCCGTTTTGAACCTGATTTACATCACTTGTCATTCTTGTGATAAGCGTAGATACTCCGACCGTGTCAAGGTCTGAATACGAAAGCCTTTGAATGTGACTAAAAAGTGCTCTGCGGACTTTTCCTACAAACCCAACTGCCGCCTTTGCGGCAAAATACTGTGCCGTAACAGAGAACAAAAGCCCTACAAACCCAAGAAGCACCAACAAAAGGCACATCTTCACGATGTACCCCTTATCTCCCATACCAATACCGTTATCAATCACCGCCGCAACAACCATAGGAACAAACAGCTCAAATAAAGCCTCCAAAAGCTTAAGAAGCGGTCCTAAAACACATTCTTTTTTATAAACACTTAAATATTTTAAAAGCTTTTTCAAAATTTTATCTCCTGTTAAATTTCTATTATATTCCATTAATCATAACACATTTGTAAAATCTTTTCAAGAGCTTTTATCAGCTTTTACGCATAATTATACCGCAAGCGATTTTTTCTCCGCTGTTTCCGCTCGGCTGTGTAGTAAAATCGTCTGCTCCTGAATGAATTATTACTGTTTTGCCCACAATATCACTTAAATTAAAACGGTCCGATACTGTTTGCAGATAGGCATAACCCCTGTTTGAAAATAGCGGCGGAAGATCACCTGCGTGATATGGATGGGGTTTATTTTCAGGATTAAAATGAGTTCCCGAATTGTCCGTTTTCCCGCTCGGACATTCACTACCTGAATGAATATGAAATGCAAACACACCAAATCCGCCTTTTTCAAGCTGTGACGGCAAACCGTAAATTTCAGCAGTAATAAGCACTCCCCGAACAGTTCGGTCAAAGGTTACTATTCCGTTTATATCGGGATATTTTTCTCCTCCTCTGACTATTGAATATATTTCATTGTGATATTTATACATAGTTATTTTCACCTCGGTTAAGTATATGAAAAACAAGGGTATTTTG
>JAZQLM010000261.1:0-6559 GCA_045542655.1 Clostridia bacterium
AGCACCCACACTGTTTTGTTTATGCTGTTATTATATAACTTTTAGATATATTTGTCAATCCCTTTTTATCTTTTAAAAAGGTTTGTTTTCTCAATTCCGTTCCACAGTATAATTCCAAGCACACCGCAGGAAAGTATCTCACCTGCCCCTACCGTAATAACAAAATACAAAAGCGATCCCTCAAAGGAATATATGTATTTTAGAACAAACGGTATTATAGCCGTATTTGAAATTATAGGAAACAGCGGTGCAATATATTTGTTTTTTCCTAAATAATATGTACCTACTGCTCCTAAAAGTGTTGCAGCCGAGCCGAATATTACGTCAAAAAGCATATTGCCGCAAAGCAGATTTGCCGCAAGACAGCCGACAAACAATCCCAGAACAGCCGCAGGTGTAAATGCAGGAAGCACAGTGAGAGCCTCCGAAAATCTCAGTTGAACCGCTCCGCTTGCAAGTCCAAGCATATTTGACGCATAGGTAAGCACTACATAGAGTGCAGCTATTACCGCACTCTGTGTTAAAAATTTTGTTTTTCCATTCATTTTAAAAATCTCCTTAGTTTTGTTTTAAGTGAGGATGGTTTCGAACTCACTTTTGTATTTTCGCCAGACAGTAATTAAACGAACCTGATTTTAAGTGGCTGATTTATGCCCGAACTGTGTTAAAATACTCGCTAATCCACAAAGGATTAGCTCCGTTTTTGCCTTGTTCAGACAAAAATCAGCTCACTTAAAATTCTCCGACCTGAAAAATATGTAAATTCATATTTTTCAGGCAGATTCGGGTAATTACTGTCAGGCTATTATTTTTTAATTATTTTTCAAGCATAGGTGCAAGATACTGCCCTGTGTACGAGCCTTTTGTTTTTGCAACCTTCTCGGGCGTTCCCGATGCCACAATTTTTCCGCCGCCGCTTCCGCCCTCAGGTCCTAAATCTATAATATAATCCGCACACTTTATTACATCAAGATTATGCTCGATTACCACAACGGTATTGCCTGCCTCCACAAGCATTAAAAGTACATCAATCAGTTTATGGACATCTGCAGTATGAAGTCCCGTTGTAGGCTCATCAAGGATATATATAGTCTTTCCCGTGCTTCACTTGCTAAGCTCTGTTGCAAGCTTCACTCTTTGTGCCTCACCGCCCGAAAGCGTTGTTGACGGCTGACCGATTTTTATATAGCCAAGTCCGACCTCATAAAGAGTTCTGAGCTTTCTTTCAATTTTAGGAATAGTTGAGAAAAATTCAAGCCCTTCCTCAACTGTCATTTCAAGCACGTCATATATACTCTTTCCCTTATACTTAACTTCAAGAGTTTCACGGTTATATCTTCTTCCCTCGCAAACCTCACAGGGAACATATACATCAGGAAGAAAGTGCATTTCAATCTTCACTATACCGTCACCACTGCAAGCCTCACAACGACCGCCCTTTACATTGAAGCTGAAGCGTCCTGCACCGTAGCCACGTTCCTTTGCATCCTTTGTCTTTGAAAACAGCTCTCTTATATCTCCAAAAAGGCCTGTATAGGTTGCAGGGTTTGACCTCGGTGTTCTTCCGATGGGTGACTGGTCAATATCAATAACCTTATCTAAAAATTCAAAGCCTTCTATTGACTTAAAATCCCCCTCATCAAGTCTTGCACGGTTTAATTTATTTGCAAGTGCCTTATACATAACCTCATTCACAAGCGAGCTTTTTCCACTGCCCGAAACGCCTGTCACGCAGGTAAATGTACCAAGAGGAATTTTTACGTTGACTTCTCTAAGATTATTTTCAGCCGCACCCTTTATTTCAAGGAAATTTCCATTTCCTTTTCGTCTTTCCGAAGGAACAGGTATTTTCTTTCTTCCGCTCAGATAAAGACCTGTTTCGGAATTTTCGCATTTCTTGATTTCCTCGACCGTTCCCTCCGCAACAACACTTCCGCCGTGAACACCGGCTCCCGGACCAATATCAATTATATGGTCAGCGGCATACATAGTATCCTCGTCGTGTTCAACAACAATCAGGGTGTTTCCCAAATCTCTGAGTTTTTTAAGCATATTTAGAAGCTTCTGATTATCCCTCTGATGAAGTCCTATACTCGGCTCATCAAGGATATATAAAACACCCATAAGACCTGAGCCTATCTGACTTGCAAGCCTTATTCTCTGTGCCTCACCGCCCGAGAGTGTTCCCGAGCTTCTTGAAAGGGTAAGATATTCAAGCCCCACACTAACCAAAAAGCCAAGTCTTGCCTTGATTTCCTTTAAAATCTGTTTCGCAATTATACTCTCTTTTTGAGTAAGCTCCATATTTTCAAAAAATTCATATGCCTCATTTACCGACATTCTGCTTACTTCATCAATATTTTTGCCCTTAACGGTTACGGCAAGTATTTCAGGCTTAAGTCTTGTCCCGTGACAAACAGAGCATTCATCATTTACCATATATGACTCAACCTCCGACTTGAGCCAGTCCGAATTTGTTTCGTCATACCGTCTCTGGAGATTATTTATTACCCCCTCAAAACGTGAATATTGAACACCCTTTAAATATTTTCTGTCATATTCAATCTCTATCTTATCATATCCTGTACCGTAAAGAATTACATCAACAGCTTCTTTCGGTAAATCCTTTACAGGTGTATCAAGGCTGAAGCCATAAAGCTTAGAGAGTCCCTTATAATACATAAGCGACATACTGTTTTCATCCTTTACTCCCCAGCCGGAAGCAACGATTGCCCCCTCCATAATACTCTTATTTTTATCAGGAATTACCTTATCGGGATTAATTTTCTGTATCACACCAAGCCCCAGACATTCAGGACAGGCACCATAAGGTGTATTAAAAGAAAACATTCTCGGTGTCAGCTCTTCAAGACTTATTCCGCAGTCATCACAGGCATAGTTCTGGCTGAAGAATAAAACCTCTTCACCGATTACATCCACAAGCACAATACCGCCCGAAAGCTCCAGTGCCGTTTCCACCGAATCAACAAGTCTTTTATTCATATCAGGCTTAACAATAAGCCTGTCCACCACAATCTCTATATTATGCTTTTTTTGTTTATCAAGAGATATTTCAAGTCCGTCAAGCTCGTACTGTTCTCCGTCAATTTTTATCCTCACAAAGCCCTGTTTTTTTGCTTTCTCAATAACACTTTTATGCTCTCCCTTACGTCCCCTTACCACAGGTGCAAGAATTTGCAGCTTAGTCTTTTCGGGAAGCGAGATAACCGCATCGGTAATCTGGTCAATAGTCTGAGGTCTTATTTCCTTACCGCATTTCGGACAATGGGGTATACCTATATTAGCAAACAAAAGTCTTAAATAGTCATAAATCTCCGTCACAGTTCCTACCGTTGAACGTGGATTTTTGCTGGTGGTTTTCTGGTCAATTGAAATCGCAGGCGAAAGCCCCTCAATTGATTCAACATCAGGCTTTTCCATCTGTCCTAAGAACTGTCTTGCGTATGCAGAAAGCGACTCCACATACCGTCTTTGTCCTTCTGCATATATGGTTTCAAAGGCAAGAGAGGATTTCCCTGAGCCTGAAAGTCCTGTAAGTACCACAAGCTTATCTCTTGGAATAACCACATCTATATTCTTTAAATTATTCTCATTTGCACCCTTTATAACAATATCCTTCAGCATTTATATCCTCACTCTCTGAGACGCTTGATTTCGTCTCTGAGCTGTGCCGCAAGCTCAAACTGCAACAGCTTTGCGGCTTCCTTCATTTTTTCTGTCAGCTCGTTTATAATCTCTTCCTTGTTTTCCACAAAGCTCTGAACACGGTTTTCGCTTGTCTCCTCCATAGTTGCCTCAATAACCTCGTGTACAGCCTTTTGTATGGTCTTTGGTACTATACCGTGAATTTCATTATATTCGCTCTGAATTTTTCTTCGCCTTAAGGTTTCATCAATGGCAGATTTCATTGAAGAGGTTATAACGTCAGCATACATAATAACCTTTCCCTCTGCATTTCTTGCAGCTCTGCCTATTGTCTGTATCATTGATGTCTCGCTTCTTAAAAAGCCCTCCTTGTCCGCATCTAAAATCGCAACAAGCGATACCTCAGGTATATCAAGACCTTCTCTTAAAAGATTTATACCCACTAAAACATCAAAAACACCAAGTCTTAAATCTCTGATAATCTCCATTCGTTCAATAGTGTGTATTTCAGAATGGAGGTATCTTACCTTTACGCCAAGCTCCTCAAAATATTCAGTGAGCCGCTCCGCCATTTTCTTAGTAAGCGTTGTAACCAAAACCTTCTGATTTTTCTCTGTTCTCTCACATATTTCAGCATATAAATCGTCCATCTGACCTTCAATCGGTCTTACCTCAATCTCAGGATCTAAAAGTCCTGTCGGTCTTATAACCTGCTCTACAATTTTCGCTGAACGCTCCTTTTCAAATTCCGCCGGAGTTGCACTTACAAAAACCGCCTGATTAATATGGTCATAAAACTCATCAAAGCAAAGCGGTCTGTTATCAAATGCCGACGGCAGTCTGAATCCGTATTCAACAAGGTTTTCCTTTCTCGCCCTGTCTCCTGCATACATCGCTCTTACCTGTGGAATTGTAACGTGAGACTCATCAACAACAAGCAAAAAATCATCAGGGAAATAGTCAATCAGAGTAAAGGGTGGACTTCCTGCCTCTCTGCCGCTTATCAGTCTTGAATAATTTTCAATGCCCTGACAAAATCCCGTCTCCCTCATCATTTCTATGTCATATTCTGTTCTCTGTTTAATTCTCTGAGCCTCTATAAGCTGATTGTTATTTTCAAAATATTCAACTCTATCTGAAAGCTCCTTTTGTATATCCTCTATCGCTGCCTCCATCTTTTCCTTTGTTGTTACATAATGGGACGCCGGATAAATTGCACAGTGCTTTCTTACACCTACAACTTCACCCGTGACAGCATTTATTTCCGTTATTTTCTCAACCTCATCGCCGAAAAATTCTACTCTTATCGCATTACTTTTTGAATCGGACGGGAAAATGTCTATAACATCGCCTCTTACTCTGAACTTGTTTCTTATAAAATTAATTTCATTTCTCTCATATTGAATTTCGCAAAGCTTCTCTATTACCTCGTCCCTGTCCTTTATCATACCGGGCCTTAGGGATATAACCATATTGTTATAATCAATAGGATCACCGAGACCATAAATGCAGGAAACACTTGCAACAATTATAACATCTCTTCTTTCAAACAATGCCGCAGTTGCCGAGTGCCTTAATTTATCAATTTCATCATTGATTGATGCGTCCTTTTCTATATAGGTATCGGAATAAGGAATGTACGCCTCAGGCTGATAATAGTCATAGTACGATACAAAATATTCCACCGCATTTTCGGGAAAAAGCTCCTTAAACTCACTGCACAGCTGTGCCGCAAGTGTTTTGTTATGCGCAAGAACAAGCGTAGGCTTATTTACATTTCCTATAACATTCGCCATGGTGAATGTCTTACCCGAGCCGGTAACACCCAAAAGAGTCTGAAACCTCTCTCCTTTCAGTATTCCCTCGGTCAGATTTTTTATAGCTTCCGGCTGGTCGCCTGTAGGCTTATAATCAGAATGTATTTTAAACATTTTTCCTCCCGAATCTGTCTTTTTTGTCATAAATTCTCTATTTTTACTCCAAATAATTTCCCTGCCTTTTTCATACTGTAGCAAGCGTTTTCGGTTACTATAATACTGTCATGCAGCTTTATACCCACCGACTCAAGTGCCACCTTCGCACTATTTACAACATGTTCATCTGCTCTTGACGGCATACATGTTCCCGATGGATGATTATGGGCAAGTATAACCGAATGTGCATTATGAGTTGCGGCTATTCTTGAAACCGTCTGATAATACATAGGTGCTTCATCACAAATCCCCTCAGACAGTTTTAATACACTCTTTACTCTTAACGACGCATCAAGTATAAACATATATACACATTCAATATTTTTCCCTATAAAATACGACTGCACATACTCAAGCATACTATTATCATCCTCAAGAGATTTCGTGCTTTGCCAACTTCTCAGAACAATTCCTGCCAAATCATTCATATACGTAAGAAGCATTGCTGTTCTGTGGTCTATTCCGTTTACTTTCCTGAGTTCTGCCTCGCTTGCACTGAACACTCCTTGAAGAGTCCCAAACTTATCAAGAAGCTCATGAGCAATTTTATTTGTGTCTTTAAGGTGTATGGTAAGATATAAAATCCATTCAAGCTGCTCATGTTCGGGAAGATTTTCAAGTCCCAGCTTTATCTTATTATCCATTCTTTCTCTGTGACCTTTGTGAATAGACGGAGCACTTTCTGTCTTTTTATTCTTCTCTTTCTTCTCCTCTTTAGCAGCCCTTTTCTCTGCCGCCTTTTTATCAATATCGTCAAAGATGCCATATAATTCAGCTACATAATCCGGTGCATACCATTTGTTCATCGCTGTTTCTCCCATTTATCATCTTAGTTTATCCAATATATCCGAAAAATAGTCCGGAAGCTCACTTTCAAATTCCATATACTCATTTGTCACAGGATGTATAAATCCTATCTT
>JAZQLM010000262.1:0-4378 GCA_045542655.1 Clostridia bacterium
TTTTCACTATATGACATAGCTTCTCCTTTTTTTCAAAAAGGGGCTGTGACAAAAGCACGGCTCACAGGCTTTGACCGCCGCCCGTCAAACGGCAGGAGGCGGTACTAAAACCTTTTTTGAGAATACTTTGACTCAGTCCCTTTTCATATGTACGGATTATTTTATAAGCTCAGCTGTTTCCTTTGCAATCATAAGCTCTTCATTTGTCGGAATAACAAATACCTTGATTTTAGAATCATCAGTTGAAATATCCATCTGAACGCCACGGATAGCCTTTTTATTTTTCTCGTCATCAATCTTAATTCCCAAAAATTCGGTATTTTCGAGAATTGCGGCTCTCATATCGGGAGTATTTTCGCCTATACCTGCTGTAAATACTATTGCATCGGCACCGCCGAGATTTACGAGATAGCTGCCGAGGAATTTTCTTACGCTTGCGATAAACATATCAAGTGCAAGCTCACAACGTTTATTACCCTCAGAGGCTCCTGCTTCGAGGTCTCTGAAGTCACTGCTGAGTCCTGAAATACCGAACACGCCTGACTTTTTATTAAGGATTGCATCAACCTCATCAAGAGAAATATTCTCCTGATCGGCGATAAATTTAACAATTGCAGGATCAATATCACCTGAACGTGTACCCATAACAACACCTGCAAGCGGGGTAAAGCCCATTGAAGTATCAACGGATTTTCCGTCCTTTACAGCGGTGATGCTTGAGCCGTTTCCGAGGTGGAAGGTAATGATATTAACGTCATTTACGTCCTTGCCAAGCATTTTTGCACATTCCTGTGTAACATACTTGTGAGATGTTCCGTGGAAGCCGTATTTTCTTATTTTATACTTTTCGTATAATTCATAAGGAAGTGCATACATATACGAAGAAGCCGGCATTGTCTGATGGAAAGCAGTATCAAACACACCTACCTGCGGAACACCGGGCATAGCCTTTTCACAGGCATCAATACCGATAAGGTTCGGCGGATTATGAAGAGGCGCGAGCGGAACGCACTGGTCAACGGCTTTTTTCACTTCATCATCGATAATAACCGACTTGCTGAAAAATTCACCGCCGTGAACAACTCTGTGACCAACTGCATTAATCTCGTCCATACTTGAGATTACGCCGTATTCCTCATTTGTGAGAGCCTCTAAAACCATTTTAATTGCATCAGAATGGTCATACATCGGCTTTTCGATAACTACCTTTTCTCCACCCTTTGGTGTATGATTAAGCTTTGAACCGTCTATGCCGATTCTTTCGCAAAGACCTTTTGCCAGTACTTCCTCTGTTTCCATATCAATAAGCTGATATTTAAGAGAAGAGCTTCCGGCATTGATAACCAAAATTTTCATAACAATTCTCCTTATATAACTTTATGTGTTGTTTGTAAAATAAACCTAATATATTTCATCTTATCCGACAGCTTATGCCGTAGCCTTTCCCTCAAGTAGGGGGCATTCACGAATGCCCCGAAATGCGGGCGGTTCGTGAACCGCCCCTACAAAATAATTTCTAAAATCCGATTGAATTACTGCTTACTCAAAGGAAAAGTGTTTATTATTGGGCCTGTGCCTGAACACATGTAATTGCAACAACGCCCACAATATCATCGGCAGAGCAGCCTCTTGAGAGGTCGTTGATAGGCATTGCGATACCCTGAGTAACAGGACCGTAAGCCTCTGCCTTAGCAAGTCTCTGAACGAGCTTATAACCGATGTTACCTGCATCGAGGTCGGGGAATACCAATACGTTTGCTTTTCCTGCTACACTGCTGTCCGGAGCCTTTGACTCACCAACGCTCGGAACGATAGCGGCATCAAGCTGAAGCTCTCCGTCAACCTTGAGGTTTGGATTAAGCTCCTTACAAATTCTTGTAGCCTCTATAACCTTTGTAACGTCATCGTGCTTTGCACTTCCCTTTGTAGAGTGAGAAAGCATAGCAACCATAGCTTCTTCCTGAACTAAAAGTTCAAAGCTTTCAGCAGAGCAAGCAGCAATTGCGGCAAGCTTTTCAGGATCAGGGTTTTGTTCAAGACCGCTGTCTGCAAAAATAAATGTACCGTTTGAGCCGTATTCACAATCCGGAACAACCATAAGGAAGAAAGCAGAAACAAGCTTCACACCCGGTTTTGTTTTGATAATCTGAAGGCTCGGACGGAGAGTATTTGCAGTTGAGTGACAAGCCCCTGAAACAACGCCGTCTGCGTCCCCTGCCTTAACCATAAGACAAGCATAATACATATAATCGCCGAGAGCGGTTTCCTTTGCCTGTTCATAGGTAAGCCCTTTTGATTTTCTGAGTTCAACAAAGAGGTTTAAATATTCCTCTGTTTTTTCATATGTAAAAGGATTGATAACAGTTGCACCTTCAATATCATAACCCTTGCCGTATTTTTCTACCTCTTCGGGAGTACCGATAATTATAATTTCGGCAATATCTTCTTTAAGAATTTTTTCAGCGGCTTCAAAGGTTCTTGCATCCATTGATTCGGGCAAAACAATCTTTTTCTTATCCGCTCTTGCTCTTTCTTTTATTTTGTCTAAAAACTGACTCATTTTTATACCTCCGTATCTTAATTTTATCCTCTAAATCTACATTATACACCTTTTTTTTCTTATTTGCAAGTATCAGCTGAAATTTTTATACATATTTACATATATTTTAAATTTTTTGAAAAAATCTCTTTAATAATCTGCCGATTTGTGGTATACTGATATAATACAAATTTATTTTTACAACTATTATATATAATAAGGGGAAGGAATTTTATGAAGCTTGCCGGAATAATTTGTGAATACAACCCGTTTCATAACGGCCATTTATACCATATAGCAAAGACCAGACGCTTAGCAGGGTGCGACGGAATTATCTCGGTTATGAGCGGAAGCTTTGTCCAAAGGGGCGAGGCGGCTCTTTTTGATAAAGAATCAAGGGCTAAGGCGGCAATTAACTCGGGCGTTGATATAGTGCTTGAGCTTTCGCCCCTTTATGCCGTACAGACCGCTGAGCTTTTTGCCTTTAATGCCGTCCAAATTCTCTCCTCAATCCCTGAAATAAAGTTTCTTTCCTTTGGTGCAGAAACAGATGATATTTGTCTCCTTAAAAAATGTGCCGAGCTTCTTTCCTCTGAACCAAAGGACTATAAAAATGAGCTTAAAACGCTTCTTAGCACGGGTATTTCCTACCCTTTAGCAAGAGCAAAGGCTTTAGAGCATACAGGCTTTGAAAACCTTAGCCAAATACTCTCGTCCCCGAACAATATTCTGGGTGTTGAGTATTTAAAGGCACTTATACGCCTTCAATCAGATATTGAGCCTGTTATAGTAAAGAGAAAGGGTGCAGACCACGATTCCTTTACAGGTGAGGAGGGGTTTTTAAGTGCCTCTGCAATCAGACAGCTTATAAGGGATAAAAATTATTCTTCTTTTAAAGCTACAGTTCCCGAAGAGCTTTACTCTGTATATAAAAATCAGAAAGCTTTTGACTATGAAGAATTTGACAGAGCAATTCTTTCAAATATAATAAAGATGCCCCTTAGTGAGCTTAAAAAGATTTCGGGCGTTTCGGAGGGACTTGAAAACCGTATAAAAAAAGCGGCATACGCTTCAAAAAGCCTTTCAGAGCTTTTAGACAAGGTTAAAACAAAACGCTACACCCACTCTGGCTTAAGACGTATTCTCCTTTCCTCTTATCTCGGAATTTATGATGAGGACAGGCAAAAGTCACCCAAGTACGTAAAAATTCTTGCTTTCAGCGAGAGAGGACAGGAAATTTTAAATACAATTAAAAAGACCTCCTCTATTCCCATTATAAAGAATATGAAGGCTCTTAAATCACTTAAAAACCCTGAACTCATAAAGGCATACGAAAGAGATGTACAGTTTGATTTGATATATGATTTATACAGAATGCCGTAATCGGGCGGATGTGGGCATCTGCTATGCCAGCAATCCCCCCTGAAATTCTGCGAATTTCTGTCCCCCCCTTTACACAAGGGGGGCTGTTGTAGGGGACTTTTCCCACATCGTCCCGCAAATACCAAAGAAAGAGAGTATTTAAAAATGAACATTTCATACTCGGATATATACAAGCTTTGTAATTACGAGACCGCATTTTTCAAGGGTATGACCTACTTTAACCGGGGTTATGTAAAAAAAGTTGACACCTTGAAAATAAATTCGGTTGAAGAATACACCGAAGCAAAGGTAAAGGGAAGCCATATGTACAATGTAAGCATATGGAGCGAAAACGGCTATCCGAGCCGTTGTCTTTGCGACTGCCCTGCATTTTTAAAATACGACGGAATATGTAAGCATATTGCGGCAGTGCTTATTTCCTGTATTCCGGAAAAAGAGATTAAAAAAGAGACTGCA
>JAZQLM010000263.1:0-6526 GCA_045542655.1 Clostridia bacterium
ATTTTTTATGTTATTTTTTGAATTAAATATAAAGAATATTCTATTACGAAATCTTTTAAAATTTCTATATACGTATACATTCCTCTTTAATACTTTTATTTTATTATTGCACCCTTCCGTAAATCCGTTTGTGTATTCATAATCAAATGTATTAAATATCTGCTGCTGTTTTGATTTCATATTCTTGTATTAGTCCAGCTATAATATTCTTTTTCCCTTCACTCATTTTTTCTCTTCCTCGCCTTGCCATAAAAAAATTCCTCCTATGATATATTTCTATTCTATCATAGAAGGAATCAAATTTACAGACTTTTCTTCACACTCTCGATTTCAGGTTGAAATCCAACTATTGTTATCCATATTTTGCTTGAAACGAACTTCTATTTACACAAAATTTGCCGATGCGTCGAAGCAAATTTTTAAAAATCGGGTTGACTACTTTTTGCTATTTATTAAAAACAGATAAATATTTATTTTTTGTCGCAAGTCCTCCCCTGATATGACGCTCGGACTTATTTTCGAGCAAAATTTTTTTAGTTTCCTCCGCAAGATGACGGTTGATTTTTGAAAGTCTTTCTGTGACATCTTTATGTACGGTTGATTTTGATATATTAAATTTTTTTGCAGCATCTCTTACTGTACATTTATTTTCTATTATGTAATTTGCAAGTTCTATTGTACGGTCTTCAATTGACCTTTGCATGAAATCACTCCCATATATTATTTCTATCATTAATATATGAGAGTGATTTTATTTTTAGTATATTATTCAGTTTTAATTTACATCATTTCATATAAAGCATCAATTGCTTCTGATATTCCCCCTAGTCCGTCAATAAGGCCGCAGTCAACTGCTTCTTTACCAAATAAAACTGTCCCCACATCATTTGCAATATCATCCGTTTCAAGCATAATTTTTCTAAAGCTGTCTGCACTAATATTTGAATTTCTCTCGACAAAGGATATTATCTGCTCCTGTATCCTGTTAAGCTGCTGAAATGTCTGGCTTACACCGATAATCATACCGCTTGTTCTTATAGGGTGTATCGTCATTGTTGCCGACCTTACAATAAATGAACGTTTTGCAGATACAGCAAGCGGCACGCCTATACTGTGACCTCCACCTAAAACTATGGAAACAGTGGGTTTTCGCATACTTGCTATCATTTCAGAAATTGCAAGTCCTGCTTCAACGTCACCGCCTAAGGTATTAAGAACAATCAAAAGTCCTTTAATATTTTTATCCTGTTCTATTTCGATAAGCTTTGGAATTACATGCTCATATTTTGTTGTCTTACTTTGTGATGAAAGTGCTGTATGACCTTCAATCTGACCGACAATACTAAGACAGAATATTTCATTCCCCTCGCTGCCTATTTTTACGCTTCCCATATCCTTAATATCGTCATTAAGAGTGCTTTGCTCCTTGTTTTCGTCGTTTTCAGATATTTTTTCTGAAAAAAATTTTTCTTCCATATAAAAACTCCTTAAAAAACATTGAAATTAAATTACATATATGTTATACTAACATTATTAAAATATTTTTTCCAAGAAGTGAGGATTTTATGCCAATAAGAGTATCAGATACACTACCGGCTATCGAAGTGTTAAACAACGAAAATATATTTGTAATGACAGAAACAAGGGCAATGACACAGGACATCAGACCTCTTGAAATTCTTGTTCTTAATCTTATGCCTACAAAAATTGTTACCGAAACACAGCTTCTTCGTGTTCTCGGCAACACGCCACTCCAGATAAATGTTCAGTTTATGCACACTAAAACTCATATCTCAAAAAACACCAGTAAAAGTCATCTTGAAACTTTTTACAAAACATTTGACGAAATCAGGCACAAAAAGTTTGACGGTCTGATTATTACGGGTGCTCCCGTTGAAACTCTGCCGTTTGAAGAGGTTGATTACTGGCAGGAGCTATGTGAGATTATGGAATGGTCAAAAAAGAACGTGACCTCCACCTTCCACATCTGCTGGGGTGCACAGGCTGCACTCTATTATCATTACGGGATAAAGAAATATGACCTTTCTGAAAAGCTTTCGGGTATTTATTCTCATACCGTCAACCCTGAAAAAAAGCATAAGATGCTTCTCAGAGGTTTTGATGATACCTTCTTTGCACCCCATTCAAGGAACACCGAAATTCGTAAAGAAGATGTTTTAAAGGTTCCCCAGCTTGAAATTCTCTCTTCATCAGAAGAAGCCGGAATATACATAATCACAGCAAGAGATGAAAGACAGTTCTTTATAACAGGTCATTCAGAGTACGACTTTGACACACTTAGAAACGAGTATGAACGTGATTTAAGTGCAGGGATTAACCCCAACATACCAAAGAATTACTTTCCGGATGATAATCCCAAAAATACGCCTAAAAACGTGTGGAAGGCACACGCTAATCTTTTATATTCAAACTGGCTTAACTATTATGTATATCAGACCACACCATATAATATAGAAACGATTAAATAAGCATTAAAGGAGACACGTTATGACAGAAAGTTTAAAAATAGATGTATGCTGTCCGTCCTGTGGAAAAAACGGGGTGTTAAATCAATGCAAATTAATTGATATAAACAAAAACCCAGAACTGAGAAGTAAAATTTTTTCACGAGACATTTTTAATTACACCTGTAAAAACTGCGGTGAAAAAATACTCGTGGCATACAACTGTATGTTTTTTGACGAGGAAAATAAAAACATTATCTATCTCAATACCGACGAAAGCGACTATGAAGAAAACCTTAACAAATATAAGCTCAGCGGCTATAGTCTCAGAATTGTTAGAACTATAAACGGCTTTATTGAAAAAATTGCAATGCTTGAAGACGGTGTTGACGATCGTGTTATTGAGCTTTATAAGCTTTTGTTTGAGGAACAGTTTGAAGAACAAAAGCCTGAGCTGGAGCTTATAAGTATATTTTATGCCGGCAGAAATTTAAACGACGATAAGCTTCACTTTTACTTTATAACCGACAATGGTGAAAACTGTGAAACAACATTGTCGCTTGATACCTACCGGAATTTGTACGAGCATTTTATCTCTACCAAATTTGCCTCAGATGACTTTGCAGAAATAGATGCCGAATGGGCACTTGATGCACTCCAAGGCGGCGTTCTTGAAATTAACTAAATTAGTTCTATAACTTATTATCCTCCCATATAATCATTATATGGGAGGATTATTTTATGTTCATAACACTACGACTTAGACATATAATTCTTTTTATACTTTTGATTTCGTCATTTTTTGTACTTTCATCTTATTATCGGACAAATCTGCTCTTACGGGCTGTTAATTCTGAAAAAAGTGAAAAAAGCAAAAAAAACAATTTTATAAAATGGGTAGATTTCAATATCAGTTACAATGCACTGAAAGATGCTATGAATGCAGATATTAAAACTTCCTCTACGGAATTTCATATAAACTGGATAGAAGCACTTTCATATCTTGCAGCTAAAAATGGCGGCAGCTTCAAATCATATAAAAAATCAGATCTCGACTCTTATATAAATGAAATAAAATCAGGTAAAACGCAAAAAGACCTGACTAAAGGTTTAAAATACTACGATTATTATTTCAATGCCTATTCAGCTGTTTTAGACGCATATATAGGCTCGTATGGTGAAGAAAGTCCGATAGATTCAGACAGTGAAACGAAGGAATGGAGAGAAAACTACGGACTAAAGGTATTTTCCCCAATCGCCGCAGGATACGGCTACACGCATTTTGATGACTTCGGCTCTTCACGAACGTACGGATATGCAAGAAAGCACTTAGGACACGACCTTATGGGAAGTGTCGGCACACCTGTAATCGCAATTGAAAGCGGGAAGGTTGAGGCTCTTGGCTGGAACAGATACGGCGGCTGGCGTATAGGGATAAGAAGCTTTGATAATAAAAGATATTATTATTACGCACACTTAAGAAAAGACCACCCCTATCAGAGCGGACTAAAAGAGGGCGATACCGTAACCGCAGGTGACGTAATCGGTTATCTTGGTATGACAGGATACAGCACAAAAGAAAATACGAATAATATTGATACACCGCATCTTCATTTTGGAATACAGCTTATCTTCGATGAATCGCAAAAGGACGGAAATGGTGAAATTTGGATTGATTGCTACAGTCTGACAAAGTTGCTTTCACTTAATCAGTCGGAGGTTGTTTACGATAAGGATAAAAAGGAATATAGCAGAAAATATAATTTATACGAATTTAATAACGGGGGTACTACATAATGTATGTTATCAAGATGAAAACAATAATATCATATTTAGCAGTTGCAGCTGTAATTATAGCTTCGTTCGGAATATTAAGATTTAGCTCGGAACAGGCAGTTCCGTCAGCTGCCGAGGAAAGCTTGGATACTGTGTGCGTTCCGATTATTATGTATCATAATATTATGAAATCAAACACAAAAAGCAGTAAATTTATTGTAACAAAAAATCAACTCGAGGAAGACCTTGAATTTTTAAAAAATAACGGATACAATACAATTGTTATGAATGACCTTGTAGAATATGTTTATAATAATAAGCCTCTTCCTGAAAAACCGATTATTCTCACCTTTGATGATGGTTATTACAACAACTATGTATACGCATACCCAATGCTTAAGGAATACGGCTTTAAAGGTGTTTTATCGGTAATAGGCTATTATACAGATATGTACAGTGAAAATGGTGAGAAAAACGAAAATTATTCACATGTTACTTGGGAAGATATAAAGGAAATGTCCGAATCGGGTGTAATGGAACTACAAAACCATTCATATAACCTCCATTCAACCGACAAAGGCAGAAACGGAAGCAAAAAGAAAAAGGGAGAAAGTAAAGAAGAATATAAAAAAATGCTTACGGGAGACCTTGAAAAATTACAAAATGGCTTTTCTGAAAATCTTAAATTTACCCCGAATACATACACATATCCGTTTGGGAGTGTCTCGGAAGCCTCTTATGATATTATAAAGGAATTGGGATTTAAATGCACACTATCATGCGAAAGCGGAATAAACAATGTTTCAAAAAATCCCGAATGCCTGTATATGATGAAGAGGTGCATACGCACCCCTGCAATCTCAATAGAACAAATATTAAACAAATACGCTAAAGATATAGAAAAGCAGCATTAATCATATATAACGTCTGTAAGAACAAGTCCGTGGGCAGGTGCAGTAAAGCCTGCCTCCTCCCTTTTACCTGAAGCATAAATATTGTTAATACTTTCGGCTCCTCTTTTTTCGTTACCGATTTCAATAAGAGTTCCGGTCATAATACGGACCATATTATACAAAAAACCGCTTCCGGTATACATAATGCTGATTTCAGAACCGTTTTTAATAATATCAACCGAATAGATTGTCCTTTCGGTTGATTTTTTATAATTCTTATTTGAACAAAATCCCGAAAAATCGTGTTTTCCACAAAAGAGTGCTGCCGCCTCTCTCATTTTTTCAATATCAAGGACTCCCTGAAAATCATACAAATATTTTCGCTCAAAAACGTTGTGTTCTTCAGAATTCCAAATACGATAAGTATAAACCTTTTTCCTGACATTAAGCCTCGCATGAAAACGCTCATCTGCCACACAGCATTCAGAAATATTTATGTCTTTTGGAAGAAATTTATTCAGATATGATTTTATATATTCAGGCTCAAAATCTTTTTTAAGGTTAACATTTGCACAGTATTTTAGAGCATGAACACCCGCATCCGTTCTGCCGCAACCGTTAATTAAAACCTTATACCCTGCCATTTTAGAAAGGCATTCCTCGATTTTGCCCTGAATAGTGCAATCGCCAGCCTTAAGCCTTTGCCAGCCTTGATACTGAGTACCGTCAAATGAAACAATCAGCTTATAATTCATATTATAAAGTAACAGCCCGTTCAGCTATGTTTTTGTTAAAATCAATAATTTTATGGCTGTATTCCTCGTTCATAAGCGAGGACTTAACTATAAAATCAGCAGTTGCAGTATTATTGGCAATCGGTATATCATAAACCTGTGCTATACGCAAAAGTGCCTTCACATCAGGATCATGCGGCTGTGCGGTAAGAGGATCAGAAAAGAATATTATCACATCAATTCTCCCCTCAACAATTTTTGCACCAATCTGCAAATCACCGCCAAGCGGTCCGCTATTGTATCCCCTGACAGGTAAGCCTGTCTTATCAGCAAGCATTCTTGCGGTAGTACCAGTTCCGCACAAAAAATGTCCGCTTAATATTTCTTTGTTTTTATTGCACCATTCAATAAGATCACGCTTCTTTCCGTCATGTGCTATAAGGGCTATATTTTTCTGTTTTCCTATCGTCATTTCAACAAAATTCATGTGAGTCACTCCTTTACAAATCTAATTATACCAAAAAAGTTTTATAATGTCAAAAAAATTTTTAAAAAAATAAAAAAAATTCTTGACAAATTTAAACTTTCGTTGTATAATATAACTCGTGCTTGAGACAAGCACCATTAGCTCAGTTGGTAGAGCACCTGACTCTTAATC
>JAZQLM010000264.1:0-3040 GCA_045542655.1 Clostridia bacterium
GGTTTCGGACTATGTGGAACCAATGCTTGTAAGAGCACACGAAAGTAGTGATTTCAGACTAAAAAGTACCGAAAATCACCCAAAAGTCCTTATTTTACAGGGCTTTTACGGTTCGGGACGTTGAGGTCGCAGGTTCAAGTCCTGTCACTCCGACCAGAAAAAAGCATCGACTTTGTCGGTGCTTTTTTCAACTAAATTTGCCTACGGCAAGTGAAATAGCTCTGCTATGAAATACGCTATGCGTATGAAATATGCCTTACAGCATATGAAAAGGCAAATTTTATTTCACATTTTTCTGAAAGAAAAATATTTCATGATCCGTCAGGATTATTTCATATCAACGAAGTTGATATTTCATTTAGTATTTACATAATACATATTTTATGATATAATATCTATTGCCTTACGGCAACAGCTTTTTACAAACCGGCGGTGGTACATATGATAAAAAATGATATAAAAAGAATTTGGAAATACATACTGGCTTTTTCTAAGTGGTTGGTTATTGCTCTTAGTGTCGGGGTTTTGGGCGGTCTTATCGGTAGCCTTTTTCATTTAAGCGTGGATTTTGTTACTGAATTGCGTGAGAGTAAAAAATTCATTCTATATTTTCTTCCTCTCGGCGGTCTTTTGATTGCTTTTTTATACCGCTTATTCAGCTCACAGGGCAAAATTGATACAAACCGTGTTATTGAGGCCGTTCGGGAAAACGAAAAAGTTCCGCTTATTATGGTTCCTTTAATTTTCGTCAGCACGGTTATCACTCACATGCTCGGCGGTTCTGCCGGACGTGAGGGGGCGGCTCTTCAGCTTGGCGGCGGTATCGGTTATAATCTTGGAAAGCTCTTTAAATTTAAGGAAAATGATTTACATATAATTATTATGTCGGGGATGAGCAGCGTATTTGCCGCATTATTTGGTACGCCTCTTACGGCTGCGATATTTGCACTTGAAGTAACGAGCGTCGGCATCCTGAATTATGCGGGGTTTTTCCCTTGCGTTACAGCTTCGCTTGCGTCGTTCGGGGTTTCGCAAATGCTCGGAATCCCGCCTGTAAAATTTCCACTTACCAATGTTCCGGCTCTTTCTGCGGTTCTTCTGTTTAAAATTATCATTATCTCTCTTCTCTGTGCTGTTGTGAGTATTTTATTTGTTCTTACCATAGAAAAATTTGAGCATTACGGTGATAATCTTATAAAAAACGGCTATCTCAGGGCATTTGCGGGCGGTACAATAATTGTGCTTTTTTCACTTTTGGTACGTTCTCACGATTACAACGGTGCAGGTATGGACATAATCACAAAGGCTTTATCAGGTCAGGCGAGGGCAGAGGCTTTTATCTTCAAAATTATTTTTACGGCAATAACCATTTCGGCAGGTTTTAAGGGCGGTGAGATTGTTCCGGCGTTCTTTATCGGCTCTACCTTTGGCTGTGTGGTGGGTTCTGTTCTTGGGGTGGACTCAGGCTTTGCGGCGGCAATAGGCTTTGCCTCACTGTTTTGCGGTGTGGTAAACTGCCCTGTTGCTTCCATAATTTTGTCTGTTGAGGTTTTCGGTGCGGATGGTATATTATTCTTTGCGATAGCCTGTGCGGTAAGTTATATGATGTCCGGTCATTTCGGACTTTACAAGAGTCAGAAAATAGTTTATTCAAAGCTTGATTCTGAATACATAAATATAAATGCAAAATAGAAATTAAAAATTGTTTGAAATTATTAAGAGGCAATCCCTCAGTCAGCTTCGCTGACAGCTCCCTTTACACAAGGGAGCCTTTTTTGGATATTATTGTCTCTACAACACCCCCTCAGTCAGCTTCGCTGACAGCTCCTCCCCAAGTAAGCAATGATTTAATCGTATTTTAGCAGTTATTTTGTAGGGGCGGTTCACGAACCGCCCGCATTTCGGGGCATTCGTGAATGCCCCCTACAAAAAAATGTCTGACAACATAATTAATCATTATTTACTCAAGGAGAAGCCTTTCCTCAACACGGCTGACAGCCCCTTTACACAAGGTGGGCTTGCGGGACGATGTGGGAAAAGTCCCCTACGATTATTATGTCACAAATTTTTATCATAAACGCAAAATAGCCGTTCCTTTATTTTGGAACGGCTATTTAGTTAATATAAAACTAAAGCATATCCGCAAGGTGCGGACGGAGTCTTTTAAAGAGAATTTTTCCAATTACAAGAGTAAATGCCGTGAATATCCAGAAATAAACTGTCAGAGCCGGTTTTTCAAAAAACCATCTGCCGTATACAAAGGTATCACGATAGCCTTCCGTTATATAGTACACCGGATTGAGCTTAAATATAAATGTAAGGTTTTCGGGGATTTGTCCCATATCCCAAAAAATCGGTGTAAGCCAAAAACCGAACTGCACAAACACTCCGACAATATTTGAAATATCCTTTGTAAAGGCACAGAGGACACTGGTAAGTGTTCCGAGTGCAAAAACAAGCATAAATGCCGCAAAAGCGTAATATACAACCTGAATATGCACAGCGGAAAAGCCGTAGCCATATCCTATTGTGATTGCAAAGGTAAGCAATATAAAAAACAGATGCACAAAAAATGCGGATAAAATTCTTATAAGCGGAAGCTTTTCAACAGGGAAAACAACCTTTTTAACAAGATAGGAATAATCCACCAAAGCACCTGTTGCCGCTCCCCAGCCTTCGGAAATAAAGAACCACGGAACTATCCCCGAAACGAGCCACAGAACATATGGCACGTTTCCGACAGGGGCAGAGCGGAATGCAACCTGAAACACAAACCAATATATAAATATTGTAATTATCGGACTGATAAACGCCCACAAGGCACCGAGTGCCGAGCCGGCATATTTTGCCTTAAAATCGTTTTTTGCAAGTGTAAACAGCATAGTATTCTCCTGATTAAATATGAGTATTGACATAATTTAAAACGTATGATATAATAAAGGCAGATAAAGGCTATCGAGGACGGTTGGCCCCCATTTCCGAAAATTTAAGTCGGGATTGGAGGTGATAGCTTTATTATGGAGCAGTTAATATTATACAT
>JAZQLM010000265.1:0-3725 GCA_045542655.1 Clostridia bacterium
CGAAAAAATGTATATATTTTTCATATACCCATTGTGCTACGGCATCAGGATTATACATAATGATACGGTCAGCCTTTTTTCCATCAAAAACTTTGTCAATATAATTTGAAAGCTCAATGTTTTTCGGTGCCGCATACTCCGGTGGTTCTATTCCCATAGCATAAGCCAGAGAAGCACATATAGTGTCCAGAGATTCTTCGTTTTTAACCGCTTCTGGCCTTAGATTAACACCTAAAATTTCATCCGTAGAAACTCCAAAAACATCTTTAAGAAGCTTAATATTATCAAGTGTAGGAACGGTCTGATCTTTTTCCCACTGACTGATAGTTTGTCTTGTCAGAAATAATTTTTTTGCCAATTCCTCTTGCGACAACCCCTGTTTTTTTCTTAATCTATTAATATTTTCTCCAACTGTCATGTAAAATCTATCCCTTTCTTTCACTATGATACTACTATTTTATTGCTTATCATTTTCTTTCATCTGCTTCTTTCAGCTTTTCTAAGTCAATGCCTTTCTGATTATCAATAACAAACTGAACGAAATTCTCGGCACCGTATTCACTTATTATGAGTAGCACCTTCAAAACTCTCTACATTTTTTTCCTGCATCCATCAATTTGAATATTTTGACCTGATATGTAGCTTGCCTCATCACTTGCAAGGAAACAAATAAGGTTTGCATTTTCCGCATCAGTTCCTGTTCTTCCCATAAACGAAAGTTCACTGGGCTGATAGGAATGGATGTCAGGATCAAATGATTTACTTACACTTCCGGGAGATACAGCATTTACAAGTACACCTTTATCTGTAACCTCTTTTGCTAACCCTTTTGTCATGGAAATAATCGCACCCTTAGTTGTACTATAATGTACCATATTAGCATTTCCATACACACCGGCAACAGAAGCAACATTGATTATTCTTCCATATTGATTTTCAAGCATTAGCGGAAGGACTGCTTTTGTTGCATAAACAACGCCCATAACATTTATATCCAAATATTTTCTCCACAATTCAGATGACACATCTGTAAACCTACCTCTATCCCTCCATAATGCTGCATTATTTATAAGTATATCTATTCTATTAAACTTTTTTTGAGCATCAGATACACATTCATAAACTTTTCCCTCATCAGAAACATCACAATTATAAATCAGAACATTCTCTGTATAACAACCTATCTCCTTCTTTACTTCTTCGAGTTTTTCATAATTGATATCAAAAAGCACAAGATTTGCTCCATATTCTGCAAGTTTCAAAGCAACTGCTCTACCAATTCCAACGCTCGCACCTGTTACAAGTGCAGTTTTGTTTTTAAAATTCATAAGAAACATCTCCTTATCATATGTCACTTCTTCTTTGGAAATTTTTTCAAATATTCCATTCATATGTATGTTTTGTTATTTACTATTTCAGATCTCTTTTTTCAACAAAATCCATATCTGTAAATTCTTGATTTTCTCCACACATAGCCCAGATAAATGAATAGTTTTTAGTACCTACACCGCTGTGTATTGACCAGCTTGGTGATATAACTGCTTCTTCATTATGCATAATGATATGGCGTGTTTCTGTTGGTTCTCCCATCATATGGAACACTACATCATCTTCAGACATATCGATATACAAATAAACTTCCATTCTTCTGTCATGTGTATGACAAGGCATTGTATTCCAGTTGGAACCCGGTTCAAGCTCTGTAAGTCCCATTGTAAGCTGACAACTCTGCATTACATCAGGATGAATGTACTGATTGATAACACGCTTGTTACAATCCTCAAAACTTCCGCATGGAACCTTTGCCGCCTTTGTTATATCTATTTTCACTGTTGGATATTCTTTATGTGCTGGGCAAGATGATACATAGAATTTTGCAGGATTTTCAGGGTCAACACTTTTAAAGGTGATTTCCTTATTGCCCATACCCACATAAATACCATCACGAGGATTAAGTTCATATTCAACACCATCAATAGTGATAACCCCCTTACCTCCGATATTGATACACCCCATTTCACGTCTTTGCAAGAAATAGTCTGCACACAGTTCTTTACCTGCTTCAAGTTTTAGTGTTTGTACAACCGGCATAAAGCCTGCAGTTATTATTCTGTCAATATGGCTATATACCATTCTTGAATTATCTTTTGTAAAAAGATTCTGAATCAAAAAGTCTTCTCTTAATCTTTCTGTTGTGTAATGCTTTGCATCTATTGGATTAACACCATGTCTTACTTCCATCTTACTGTAATCCTCCTTAATATAGTTACCATAAACTTCAATCTGGCTTAGTGCCGCCCAGGATAACGGATACACTGCCTGTTTAAAGTTTGTTAAGTGAATGTATGTTGTTGTCCTTTTTTCAAAGGTTATTTCCTGACCTTCTCCCGTCTTTTCAAAATCACAATGAACAATTGAGCCGTCAGAAAATTCAATATCAAAAGCTTTCCAGTATGTATCATGAGGAAAATGTGCTCTTAAATACACTACAACTTTATCAGTTTCAATTTCTCGTCCAAAGTGTATGTAATATTCAAGATCTTCTCTTGCACCACCTGCCCAAGAATGATACGGATAATTACCATGACTATCATTTTGACAAACACCATCTATGGCATTGCGAGCATAAAAGCAAGGGTCATTTCTTGTAACAAAATTAGCCTCCGCATACGGAAAATACTTATTAGCATCATGTTTGGCGTGCGCATTGAGGGATAGTAGTCTGTAAGAATATACTTCCTCCTCATCAGGCTCGCTTATTTTAATTTTATGTGTATTGCCTTTAAAGGCATCTTGACCATAGCATTTAATAAGTTCACCCTCGTCAGGAATGGAAAATTCAAAAACCTTATTAGCCAAATACACAATACTTTCCTTAAGTGTTTCATCAAATTGTATTTTTAAAAATTTACTCCAATCTGATGAAGCACAAAGTATATCGCCGGGATGTAGTTCTCCTTCATAACAAAAGTCAACAACACTTCCTACATATTCATACTTTACATTTTTATTTATATCTTTAATTTTAAAAGTAATCAATTTAATTCAACTCCGGATTAATCTGCTTCCTTTACGGTCAAAACAACTTTACCAACATTCTGTCCTTTATATAGAATGTCGTGTGCTGCTTCTGCTTCAGTTATAGGCAATACGGCGTGAATTGTAGGTTTAACTTCTCCGCTTTCAATTTTCGGAAATACCTTTTCAACAAGTTCTGCCAAAATCTGTGCCTTTGTTTCAGGTGTTCTTGAACGTAGTGTACTACCAACAATTCTTACATTTCTTACATAAATGTTTTTAAGGTCGATTTCTGTTTTCTGACCTGCAAGTGCTGCAATCATAATCCATCTTGCACCGTGTGTCAGATAATGGATACACTTACCCATTATTTCACCGCCAAGGCAGTCAATTGCAACGTCAACTGATGTACCTTTGTCAAGTTCTTCTTTAAGAGCTAATGAAATGTCTTCTTTTGTTGTAACAACAACTCTGTCAGCATTCAAGTGCTTAATTGAGTTTGCAATTTCGTCAGTTAATACAGTTGTAATTACTCTTACGCCAAAAGCCTTTGCCATAGGGATAATAACACTTGCAAGTCCTGATGCCCCTGCATTCATCAAAAGAGTGTTACCCGGTTGTATTTTACCTTCAATAAACAGGTTAAGGTATGCTGTTGCAAATGCTTCAGGAATTGCCGCAGCCTCCACCATTGAACAATTTTCAGG
>JAZQLM010000266.1:0-3949 GCA_045542655.1 Clostridia bacterium
AAAGTCAAACCTCACCAATCCTTCTGTTATAGTGGATACAAACCATAACAATTCAGGTAAAAAATATCTGGAGCAGATTCGTATTGCAAAGGATATTGTTCACAGCAGAAATCAGAACAGCGATATTAAACGCCTTGTAAAAGGCTTGATGATTGAAAGCTATCTTGAAGACGGGGCACAGAATATCGGTGAACACATTTACGGTAAATCCATTACCGATCCCTGTCTTGGTTGGGAAAAGACAGAAAAACTTATTTACGACATCGCAGATAAACTTTAACTGCCTAAAAATCAGGGCTGTTTATATTAAACACACACCTGATTTTACTTTATTATATATAAAAAGGACGTGTCCGATGAGTAATTTTCATCACTCTCTGACAACGTCCTTTTCTTATTACCGTATTAAAATAAATCTTACTTTTTAAAAGTCTTTACCCATTCACGGGCAATAACCTCATGCCCCATAGCTGTCGGATGAACACCGTCAAACAGCCAGTATTCCGGAGCCGCCTTCTTTGCAAGCTCATCAAATTTTTCCATAAGGGGAATAAACTCAAGACCATTCTTCTCAGCAACACGTTTTGCCGCAGCGGCTTTTTCTTCCGCTCCCTTGCGAAATTCGTCCCAATGCTCTGTAGTTGCTTCTCCCTTTAAAACAAAGGGCTCTAAAATCATAATTCTGATTTCGGGTAACTCTTCCTTTATTTCTTCAATCAGCATATTATAAATTTTTTCATATTTCTCAGTAGAAACACCATTCTGATAATTAATTTCATGCCACACATCATTTATGCCTATTAAAATACTAAGAACATCCGGCTTTAAGTTTATCAAATCGTTCTTAATTCTTGAATACAAATCAACAACTCTGTTTCCGCTGATACCCCTGTTTATAAATTCATATTCCTCAGGATAATCAAGTCCGAGTTCAGCAGTAACTAAGAGCGGATACCCCATACCTCTGTAGCTGTCATTTTCACGGGATCTTGACACGTCCGTTATAGAATCGCCCTGAAATAAAATCCTTTTCATAATTATTATCTCCAAAAATATTATCTTTTGCTCAAAACTTCTTTTTCGTATTTAACAACTTCATCAAACCATGATTTGTCACCGGCTACTCCTGAGCGTTCACAGTATTCTCTCCAGATGTCACCGAACGGCATTGTCTTAATTTCCTCCTGAAGCATCATAAGCTCTGTTAATTTATTCTCGTCCTGAAGCTTTTTCATACAGTCATTCGGAGTACAAAGAGCATATAAAAGTGCTTTCTGCCAGCTTCTTATACCAACTGTCCAAGCAGAAATTCTGTTTATGCTTGCGTCAAAGAAGTCAAGTGCCATATATACCTTGTCAAGTCCGTCGCAACGAACGATTTCTTTCGCCATTTCACGGGTTTCATCATCAAAGAGCAGAACATGGTCAGAATCCCAGCGAACAGGTCTTGTAATATGCAAAGCAATTTCAGGATAGAAGCACAAAAGTGCCGGAATTTTATCCGAAACCATTTCAGTCGGATGATAATGTCCGTTATCCATAAGCGGGAGACATCCCTCGTGAGTTGCCGCAAAGGTTAATCCAAATTCAGCACTTCCCACAGTGTATGACTCAACACCTATACCAAACACCTTAGATTCAACACAAGGCTTTACCATATTTTTATCAAAAGGTTCTGAGAGAATTTCTTCAATAGATTCCTTATATCTCATTCTCGGTGCCATTCTGTCTGCCGGAATATCCTTATATCCGTCACCTGTCCAGATATTCATAACACATGGCACGCCTGTTTCTTCAGCAAAGTACTGAGAAATACGAACACATGCCTTGCCGTGTTCTATCCAGAATTTTCTTGTAGCCTCATCGGGACTCGAAAGTGTAAGCCCATCCTTTACTTTACTGTGAGAGAAGAATGTAGGATTGAAGTCAAGTCCCATACCTCTTTCTTTAGCAAATTCAACCCATTTCTTAAAATGCTTGGGTTCGAGCTTATCACGGTCAGCAAATTCTCCGTCCTCAAAGATAGCATAGCAAGCATGTACATTAATCTTTTTCTTACCGGGGCAAAGTGACATAGCCTTGTCCATATCAGCCATAAGCTCCTCCGGTGTGCGTGCTCTTCCGGGATAATTACCTGTTGTCTGAATACCGCCGGTAAGAGGACCGTCCGCATCAAAGCCCTTTACATCATCACCCTGCCAACAATGAACAGAAAGCGGTATATTTTTAAGTTTTTCAATAGCTGCATCTGTATCTATTCCGAGTGCAGCATACAGCTCTTTTGCTCTTTCATAACCGTTATTCATAAAAACACCTCGTATGTACAAAATTTTATTATAAAAAAGTATACCATATTTTAAAAATTATGTCAAGAAACATATACTTTAAAAATCCGCAGAATTTTTATCATTCTGCGGATTTTTATTCTTATATCAGATCGATAAAGGTATCACCTTTTTTGATAGTTTCATTCGATGTTACATCTATTTTTCCGTAGTTTTCAAAATTACATATAACTATCGGAGTGGTTATATCATAGCCCTCTTTTTTAATTGCCTCTATATCAAACTCTATGAGCTTATCACCTTTTTTAACGGTGTCCCCCTCTTTGACATATGCTTTAAAATGTTTTCCCGAAAGCTTTACCGTATCAAATCCGATATGAATTAGAATTTCAGCACCGAAATCAGCCGTAATACCTATAGCATGGAGTGTATCGGTTAAATTGCCTATCTTTCCGTCTGCCGGTGAAACCAGAATTCCGTTTTCAGGAACAATAGCCGCACCCTTACCAAGAATTTCATCCCTGAAGGCTTCATCCTTAACCTCGGAAAGCGGCATCACTTTACCGTCAAGAGGTGCAAACACTACGCTTGTATCAATTTTTGTGTTCATATAATCCTCAAGATTTGATTTAATAACGGTAACTCTCGGTCCGTATATTACCTGAACTCCGTTACCTTTTATAATAACACCTGCCGCTCCGCTTTCTTTTAATAGCTTTTCAGAAACCTTTGCTCCATCGTGTACTGTTATCCTAAGACGTGTCGCACAGCAGTCAATATCTGAAATATTTCCTTTTCCTCCAAGACCTCTTACAATCAGCTCGGAAATTCCCGATGAATTTTTTCTCTCGTTCATATCCTTTCTTGTATAAAGCTTTGTTTCCTCTGTTTCAAGCTCACGTCCGGGAGTTCTTAAATCCAGCTTTTGTATCATAGTTTTAAATACAAAATAGTAAAGAACAAAATAGATAAGACCTACCCATACTATATTAAGCCAGTCGGGTTTTGCATTACCCTGAAGTATACCAAACAGGAACAAGTCTATAAAACCGCCGGAAAATGTCATACCAACGCCTACATTTAATATGTGCATAAGCATAAAGGATAGTCCCGCAAGCACACAATGCACAATATACAAAACCGGTGCAACAAACAGGAAAGTAAACTCAAGAGGCTCTGTGATACCAGTAAGGAATGACGTAAGAGCCGCAGAAAGTAAAAGTCCGCTTGCAATCTTTTTTCTTTCAGTTTTTGCACATTGATACATTGCAAGTGCTGCACCCGGAAGTCCGAAAATCATAAACGGGAATTTACCTGCCATAAATCTTGTTGCTTCTACGTTAAAGTGTGCAACATTCGGTGATGCAAGCTCTGCAAAGAAGATATTCTGAGCACCCTCAATAAGCTGACCGTCAATCATTGCACTTCCGCCGAGAGCGGTTTGCCAGAACGGGAGATAAAATACATGATGAAGTCCGAACGGAATAAGAGCACGCTCTAAAATACCGTATATCCATGTGCCGATATAGCCTGTATTAAGAACAAGTCTGCCGAGTGCATAAATACCGCTTTGTATGGGCGGCCAGATAAAATAGAGTAAAATACCTACAAACAGATACACAATACCCGAAATAATCGGCACAAATCTTGTTCCGCCAAAAAAC
>JAZQLM010000267.1:0-3474 GCA_045542655.1 Clostridia bacterium
ACATTATATAAAAAAATAGGTAAAAAAAGCATAAATTGTTATTTTACCCCTTTACAAAACACAATATATATGGTATAATGTATACATAATTAATATTTTAATAAAGAAAAAATCGTTTTTTTTCGATAAATGCACGAAAGAGGTGTTTTGATTTGGTATCAAGAAACGCAATAAACAAAATTAAATCCGACCTTGAAGAAAATGTTGGCAGCAAAGTGAAATTTGCATCAAGAAAAGGCAGAAAAAAACGTATAGTAAGAAGCGGAATAATTGAAGGAATTTATCCAAGCGTATTTGTTATCCGTATGGATGCAAATGAAGCCGTGGAAGCAAAGGAACGTCTTGTTTCATACAGCTACGCAGATGTTCTTACTCGTGCGGTTGAGCTTGCCCTTTGTGAATAGACATAAACTTAATTTACATATATTTTTATCAGAAACTAAAAGAGGGGATGTTAAAAACTCCCCTTTTTTATTTTTCATCTAAATCACAATTGCACCTGTTTTTTCCGCATTCCCTACTGTAAGGACAGCCAATGCAGCTCTTGCCGTTCTTTTTAGCTTTATAGATATAAAAAGACGCAAAACCTACTGCTGTTAAAATAATTCCTAAAATAATAATATCAATCATAAAATCACTCTATTCTTTAATTTTTTACAGGCTTAAATTATATTCAGCTTTAAGATTTTTATTTGTCTTGTTAATAAGACCTGCAACGATTGCCACCATTACCGCAATAATTACAAGACCTGCAATAGCCGCAACGATATTAAGAGAAGCAGGAGCGGTAATAAGTGTACCGATTGTATAAACTAAATATGCAACAGTATAACCTACGCCAAGTTGAAGTCCTATTCCACCCCAAAGCCATTTTTTACTCTTCATTTCTGCATTCATGGCACCGATAGCCGCAAAACAAGGAGGAGTATAGAGGTTAAACATAAGGTATGCAAGTGCCGCAACCTTTGTTATTGCAAATACTGTAGCAACCTCTGCACCTGCACCTTCCATAAGAGCAAGTTCTTCTGTATCAATAAGATTTTCAAGTCCTACGAAGCAAACTGCAAGTGTACCAACAACATTTTCTTTTGCAATGAAGCCTGTAACCGCTGCTGCTGCAAGCTGCCAGGAGAGCACACCAACAATCGGAACAAGTATGTACGCAAACGGACTGGCAATAGTTGCAAGAATGGAAGCATCCGCAGTTTCTGCCACTTGGAAGCTCCAAGTAAAGACTTGCATAAGCTGAACAGCCATATTACAAAGAAGAATAATTGTAGCGGCTTTTACAATGTAAGCCCAGCCACGGCTGCACATTGATTTGAAAGCCCCCCAAAGTGACGGCACTTTATATTCCGGTAATTCGATAATGAAGAAAGACTTTCTTGCTTTATATCCTGTAATTTTATTAATAAGTAAAGCACCGATAAAAATTAAAACAATTCCCGAAAGATACATAACCGTGCTAACCCAACCTGCATTATCAAAAAACGCACCTGCAAAGAGAGCAATTACGGGAATTTTGGCACCGCAAGGCATAAACGGAGAAAGCATTGCTGTTGCTCTTCTTTCACGCTCGTTTCTGATTGTACGGCTTGCCATAATGCCGGGAACTGCACAACCGACTGTAATAACAAACGGAATTACAGATTTACCTGAAAGACCTACCTTTTTAAAGATAGGATCAAGAACAACTGCAACCCTTGACATATATCCGCAATCTTCTAAAAGTGCGATAAGGAAGTACATTACCATAACAAGAGGTAAGAAACCAACAACCGCTGCAACACCACCGATAATGCCGTCAACAAGGATAGCTGAAAGTAATGGATTTGCATCTGCCAAAAGCTCGCCAATATAACCTTGGAAGGATTCCACCGCACCGGCTAAGATACCTTCAAGCCATTTACCAAGTCCAAGAGGTCCTTCCGCCTGAGAAATATGGAACACAAGGAACATAACAACAGCAAAAATCGGAATACCGAGCCACTTATTTGTAAGTACAGCATCAATCTTGTCTCCAAAATTCTTATTTTTTGTAAGAACCTTACGGGTTTCAACATCTTTTACTATCTTGTTTACAAATTCGAATCTCTTACGGTCAGCAGCTTGAACCGCTTCTTTACTTGTAAGGTCAACGTTACCTTGTGAATAAACTGTGGTCTGTGATTTTCCAATCTGCTTTACAGCGGCTTCAACAACGGCTTGTAATCCGCTTGCAGAAGTAGAAACAGTTTCTATAACAGGACACGCAAGTTTTTCAGAGAGCTTCACTACATCAATTTTTGTACCTTTCTTTTTGTTAATATCGCTCTTATTAAGAGCAACAACAACAGGTACGCCAAGCTCTAAAAGCTGAGTTGTAAAGAAAAGAGAACGACTTAAATTATCTGCATCCACAATGTTAATGATGACATCGGGATTTTCTTTCTTTACATAAGAGCTTGTTATACTTTCCTCCGATGTGAACGGGGACATAGAATAAGCACCGGGCAAGTCAACGGCAACAAGTTGCTCGTTTCCTTTATAGTAAGATTTTTTTATTGGGTGTTCCTTTCTCTCAACGGTAACTCCTGCCCAGTTACCAACCTTTTCGTTACGGCCTGTAAGGGCATTATACATTGTGGTTTTACCGGAGTTAGGATTGCCTGTTAAAGCAATTCTCATAATGTGTTCCTCCTTATATTTAATCCTCTCGGACTATAATTTATATATTAAAGTTAGTTTCGGCTAACCGCATATTAAAAAAATAAAATTCTGAAATCTATAATCAAACTATTATAGCTTCTGCCAACTGATTATCTATATTATATCTTCCATCTTTAATTGAAACCGTGCAGCCGCCCTTTCTGAACGCAATCACGGTAATTGCCTCACCTGAGTAGCAGCCGAGAGAAAATAAAAACGAATTTAATTCCTCGTCATCTGTTTCAATGCTTTTAATTATATATTCTCTTCCCTCTGCCGCTTCCAACAAATTCATAATATCACCTGCCATTTCTTTGCATTTAATTCATAAGTTAGTTATAACTAACCTCATTAGTTAGTTTAGCATAACTAACTTAATTTGTCAATATTTTCTTTATAGGATTTTAATGTTTTATAATTTTGCATAATATGCGGTTTGTCATTTAAAGCTTAATATGGTATAATTGCTAAAACACTTATTTGAGGTATGAGTTATGAAGATAAAGGAATCTGCCGAGAACTATCTCGAAGCGATTTTAATGATAAAAAAAGAAAAGGGCTGTGTCAGAAGTATAGATATTGCAAACGAGCTTGGTTTTACAAAGCCCAGTGTATCTGTTGCTATGAAGCATTTTCGTGAGGAGAATTATATAACCACCGACACGGACGGATGTATATTCCTGACCGAAAAAGGGTTAAAGATTGCAGAAAGCATTTACGAGCGTCATCAGGTAATCGCAAAAGCCCTTATGACAATCGGTGTAGACGAAAAAACAGCATACAGCG
>JAZQLM010000268.1:0-4817 GCA_045542655.1 Clostridia bacterium
AAAGGAGATTTCACAGTTAAATCTTGAAGAAAAGGTAAAGACAACAGATGATATTCAAGGTAAAATTGACAGATTAGAGCAGAAAAAAATGAAATTGCTTGATGTTAGATTAGCAGAAGAAATCTCAAAAGAAGATTTTAAGAAAAAGAATGCTCAAATTGAAACAGAGATTGCAGATTTACAGGTAAAATTAGAAGAAATTAAAGAACTTGCTGCTACTAAACAACGTCAGCAAGATAGAATGGATGACATAATTAAAGAGATTGACAGAGTGTTGCAGTTAGATAGTGAAGATTTGGATGAGTTGTTGGGTACAGTTACACAGAGCATAACAGTTTATGAAAATCATACTGTTGTTGTTAGGCTTAAGGATGTTCCATTTAATTTTAGGGTTGTTTACAAGTCAACAGGTAAACTTGATACATATAGAACAGAGATTTTAAGTCTTGAAGTGGTATAAAGAAAAGGGCAAAGCATGCTGATTTCAGTAGGCTTTGCCTATCTTTGCATAAAGGAGCAAAATCATCGCTGATAGACCTATATCCGTTAATATTGCCTTTGTTATGCCGTTTGGCATTGAAAATCTTTGCGACAAATATCTGAGCGATGCACCTATTTCACCGTGAGGTCCGCCGTACTGGCTTACGATATAGGCTGCAAGCTTCGGATTAGGATTTTTGATGTTTACTGGATATTCTAATTTTTTCTGGTATAACCACATACTTTCTTCCTCCTTAAATTTTTAATACCTATCCCATGGCCACGGTTCTTCAACCCAGTCCCAACATTCAAGATTTAGTGATTCCGATGCCTCAAGCGGTCCATATTTTGTCATAAATTCTTTCCTCAGTTCCTTTGCCTTTTCCGTCATTTTATGAAACATTGCAATTGCTTCCTTATCGCAGGGGTGTGTGTCTAAAAATAAGTTCCATTCAATGGCGGCGAAGGTATATGCCTTTATTTGTTTTAATAATTTTTCCTTTTCAGTCATCATCTCATATTCTCCTTCTTGGGAAACTGAAATCCGTATACCCCCAGCGGAAGGTCAAGATACGGAAAAATCGTTCCTCTTTCCAATCCCATTTCAGGGCCGTATATATTAGTCATAACAGATTTTTGTACCGGTACATAAGAATAACCGACTCTTTGCTCGCAGTCTATTGTCCATTCTTTAGGCTGGCTGCAGCATTCTCTGTAATTTTCATAATTTCTGCAATTATCCATACTAAATTTCCTTTCTATTTTAATTCGTCTTTTATTAAATTTACTCCTTCTCAGCAGTTTTTTAAGCACCATCGTCAATCAAGACCTTTTTTGGTGCTTACAATACCAATATATTCCTATTTCGTCAAAATGTGATTTTTTATACTTGACAAGTAGAAATTTCTATGCTATACTCTAACTGTATTAATACAAATAGTACAGTTAGAGAGGAGGCGTATGATGATAAATCTTGATTACAAGGACAGCCGGAGCTTATATGAGCAGATACGAGACGGACTTAGGGAGCTTATTATAAACGGAATACTTGAAAAAGATGAAAAGCTTCCGTCTGTCAGGGAGCTGTCTGTAGAGCTTACGGTCAATCCAAATACTGTTCAGCGGGCATATAAGGAGCTTGAAAACCGAGGGTACATATACAGTATCACCGGAAAGGGGAATTATGTCAGCGGCAGTGATGAAGAAAAGACAGATACAGACGAGCTGTTTTCAAAGCTTTACGGTATTTTGAAGGAGCTTTCTTATGTGGGGGCTGACAAACAGCATATCATCAATGCAGTAAATAATATATACTCAGAAAGGGGAGAGGGCAATGATTGAGGCTTTGAATGTGGTTAAATATTTTGATAATTTTAAGGTTCTTGATAGGCTTAATTTACATGTGAAAAAAGGAAGTATTTACGGACTTGTCGGACCTAACGGTGCAGGAAAAACAACGATTATTAATCATATTACGGGTGCGTACCGTCAAAATAGCGGAAGTATAAGGATAGATGGTAAACCGGTTTATGAAAATGAGGCTCTTAAACAAAGAGTTTTATCTATTGCCGATGACTGGTTTTACTTTGGGACAGCGACGGTTAAGGAAATGGCGAGATTTTACAGGAATATATACAAAAATTTTAATGAGGAGCGTTATGAAAGTATCGGAAAGCTTTTTAAGATTGACGAAAAACGTCAGATACGAAAGCTTTCAAAGGGAATGAAAAAACAGGTTGCTTTTTGGATAACGCTTTCCTGTATGCCTGATGTACTTATTCTTGATGAGCCGCTTGACGGACTTGATCCCGTTATGAGAAAGCAGATTTTAAATCTTATAATCGCCGATGTATCCGAGCGTGAAATGAGTGTGCTTGTTTCATCGCATAATCTTCGTGAGCTTGAGGATATATGCGACCATGTCGGAATTATTTTTGGCGGTAAGATGGTTATAGAAAAATCACTTGATGACCTGAAAGGTACGGTCAAAAAGTATCAGGCTATTATAAGTGATGAGGATATGGCGGAACTTGAAAAAAATCTTGAAATTCTGCACAAATCGAAAATGGGTTCGGTTACAACCTTTATTGTAAAGGATGAAAAGGAGTACACCGAGGACATAATAAGACAGCTTTCGCCTCAGCTTTGCGAGAGCATTAAGCTGACATTGGAAGAAGTATTTATATATGAGCTGGGAGGTATGGGTTACAATGTTAAAGACTTTATTATTTAACAAGGGTATATACAAATCAAATCTGTCGAGATTTAAGTGGGGGAGTATTCTCTATTTTGTAATACTCTTCTTCAGTACATCCTTTATGTTTTTAATTGACAAAGGAGGAAGATACAGCTCTGTAAGACTGGAACAGTTTGTAAATGCCGGCGGAATGATACTTCTTGATGAATGGATGGCATTTCCTGTTCTCCTTGCAACCTTTGTTCCTACTGTTGTTGCATTTTTAGTGTTTGATATGTTTTCATCAAAGAAGCACAGTGTATTTATACATTCGCTTCCCTGTGGCAGATGTTCCATTTACATATCAGCTCTGCTCGGAGCTTTTACACTTATGGCTCTTCCTGTTATAGCCAACGGGGTTATACTTATTCTGTTATCGGTTTTTAAATGCGGAGAGCTTTTCAGCGTTTTATCCTGTATGAAATGGATTGCGGTAAATCTTGTTCTTCTGTTTATAATGTTTTCCGTTTCCGTTTTCAGTGCAGGAATTACATCAAGCAGAGTTGCACTTGTATTCATAAATGCGGTTTTGCATTTTCTTCCTCTTGTAATTGCATTTGGAATGAGCGGTATTGCGGCGGCTTATCTTTACGGGTTTAATGACAGCTCGGATGTGTTCATAAAAACAGCACTTGAATGGACACCGTCATTTTCTCATTGGATGAGCAGACAAAATGGTGCTGTATATTCGGGCAACTCTCTTGCAGTAAACCTTTTAAGTACAAGGATACTGATTTTTGTAGCTGGTGCGATCTTGCTTTATGCTCTTGGTATTTTACTTTATAAAAAGCGAAATGTGGAGTCGGCAGGGAATTTTGTTGCATTTAAAATTCTTAACCCTATACTAAAGTATACATTAACCGTTCTTGGTACGGTGGGTACGTTTTCTATACTTCAGTACAGTAATTTTGAACGTAATTTTTATATGGTGTTTTTACTTGTCGCTGTAAGCCTTATTCTCTACTTTGCTTCGGAAATGGTCTTGAAGAAAAATCTTAAGGTTATCGGTGCCTATAAGGGGTATCTGATTTTTGCGGCAGCTATGATTTTGCTTAATACTTTTATACAGCATACAGGATTTTTCGGCTACGAGACACGTGTTCCTGATGTTTCAGAGGTTGAAAGTGTGAGTATTTCAGGTAACTGGAATTACAGAAATACTTTTACCGACGATAAAGACGTTATTTTAGAGGCGGTATGTGCTCACGAGAGCATTATAAAGGATATTCCGTCTGTAATTGAACCCGATAGAGCGGAATATTGGAATATGTATATTACATACAAGCTGAAAAACGGCCGTGAAATAACAAGGCGTTATAACGACCTTTCAGAAGAAGAGCATCTGAACATAATGACTGCTTTGTATGAGCATATTCCTTACCGTCTTGCGGCTGATGAGGTAAATAAAATTGAAGTTGGTGACCTTGACTTTTTGAGAATTAGCTTCCGTCCGTCAAACGAATACGGTTATTCATTTAATATTGAGGGAAGAAAAAATATGGAGCTGTTTCTTGCCGAGTGGAGAAGGGATATAGAAATTCTTGGTTATAATGAAAAGGAAAACACACCGCGTATTATGGACTTATCACCAATGTATAAAGAGGAGTATTACAAAAGGGAAGAAGCGGCAGGTAATAATGCTTATGCTGTATATGATGCAAGCTTTAACGCAAACTTTAAGAACGTAATGAAGTTTTTGGAAAACGGCGGTTATTTGGATACTCTTTATAACGCAGGTGACTACAAGTGCTTTATCTCCAAAGAAACTCATAAGGTTGAAACCAAAAAGGATGAAGATGAACATACTTATGTGGAATTCAGTAATGCAAAACAGGCGTTTTACAGTCTTAAAGCAGATGATGTTGTTCCTGTATCACAGGATGATGTAAAAAATCTGTTTAAGGATGTTTTATCGGGTAAGCTCTATGATACAGACACGGACGGCGAATACTACGTTATTTATCTTATGAATAACGGAACTGATATTTTGGAAAGATATACTAAGTTTTTGTCTGTTACACCGGATAGACTTCCCGAATATATGCTCAAATACATCCAATAAATAAAAAAGGAGCTTAGGCCCCTTTTTTATTTACTAATG
>JAZQLM010000269.1:0-1577 GCA_045542655.1 Clostridia bacterium
TTGAATATATCGAAAAAAATATTGCCCGTGCATCTACTTCAAAAAGTGCAAAATCAAGGATAAAGGCTCTTGAGAGTATGGAGCTTGTGGAGAAACCTGAGGGGGATCTTAAAAGAATGAAGCTGAGGTTTGAGACGGATAAAGAGCCTTATAAGGACGTCTTGAAAACTGATAACTTAACGGTCAGCGTCGGTGAGGGCGAAAACAAAAAAATACTCAGCAAAAATCTTTCCCTTGATATTAAAAGGGGCGAAAAAATTGCGATAATCGGTGAAAACGGTATCGGAAAATCTTCGTTTTTAAAAACTATTCTTAATTTAATTCCGCCGGAGAGCGGCAGTGTTATCTGGGGGAAAAATACGACTATAAGCTACTATGAACAGGAGAATTTAAACCTTAATCACGACAAAAGGGCAATAGATGAGCTGTGGGACAGATTTCCCAATAAGCCGGAGGCGGAAATAAGACGTGTTCTCGGTAATGTTCTTCTTACTAAGGAAGAAGTATTTAAGCCTGTTAATATTATAAGCGGCGGTGAACGTGCAAAGCTTGCGTTTTGTATAATTATGCTTGAACGCTCAAATGTGCTTTTACTTGATGAGCCGACAAACCATCTTGACCTTGCCTCGAAGGAAATTTTAGAGGCGGCAATGAATAATTATACGGGGACAATGCTGTTTGTGTCGCATGACCGTTATCTTCTTAATAAGGTACCTGATAAAATTATTGAAATAACAAGGGACGGTGCGGAAATCTATGACGGTGGCTTTGACCGTTATATGCAGAAGGTGAACGAAAAATCTGCGGCGATGGCGGAAGAAAAACGGCAAAAACGAATAGAGGATGCGGAAAATACGAAAAAGCCGCAAGGCTTTAAAACAAAGGAGCAACGCCGTGCCGAGGCTATGAGGAAAAATCGTGTCCGTGAGCTTGAAGCCTTGATTGAAGAGGCGGAGGAGGGCATAGCTTTAATAGAAGAAGAACTGACAAAGCAAGAGGTTTTCAGTGACTACGCTTTAATGAATGAAAAATGTTCGAAGCTTGAAAATTTAAAAAAAGCTCTCGAAGAGTATTACAGCGAGTGGGAAATGCTTTCAGAGGATTAATTTATATATTTTTTGAGGAAGTGACTGATTATGAATAAGACAAAAAAACTGGTAATGTCAGGACTTTTTGCCGCACTTTGCTGTGTGGCAACCTTTATACATATGCCTACACCAACGGGCGGTTATGTGAATTTGGGTGACTGCTGTGTGCTTACCGCAGGCTTTGTTATGGGACCGCTCTACGGAGCAGCCGCTGCCGGTATAGGCTCTATGCTTAGTGACATTATTTTAAACTATGCTGTATTTGCACCTGCAACACTTTTGATAAAAGGACTTATGGCGGCTGCTGCTGCGGTGATTTACAGGAATCTCAGGGCTACGGTGAAAAAAGACTATTCTGCTCTTATAATAGCCGCAATTGTCGGAGAGCTGATAATGTCATTCGGGTATTTTTTATATGAGTCATTTGTACTCGGCATTGGAATTGCGGCAGCTGCCGGTATCTGGGGAAGTCGGGTCGTAGCCATGTCG
>JAZQLM010000270.1:0-1724 GCA_045542655.1 Clostridia bacterium
ATCAAGTATCTGGAGCAGCATATTGAAAATATCGGGATGTGCCTTTTCTATTTCGTCAAATAATATTACTGAATAGGGGTGGCGGCGGATTTTTTCTGTAAGCTGACCTGCATCGTCATAGCCTACATAACCGGGAGGTGAGCCTATAAGCTTTGCGGCAGAGTGTTTTTCCATAAACTCTGACATATCAAGTCGTATAAGGGAGTCCTCACTGTCAAACACTTCTCTTGCTATTTGTTTTACAAGCTCTGTTTTTCCTACACCTGTAGGACCTACAAAAATGAAAGAAACAGGACGTCTCTTAAGGCTTATTCCGGCACGTTTTCTCCTGATGGCACGAGCAACACCCGATACGGCATCCTCCTGCCCGATAATGCGTGAGTGGAGTCTCTCTTCAAGGTTAATAAGGCGATTTGTTTCAAACTCCGTTATGTTCTTAACGGGAATTTTTGTCCAGCTTTCAATGACAGCCGCCAAATCCTCGGGAAGCAAGTAAGTGCTTTCACACTCAGCCTCAAGTTCTTCAAGCTCTGATTTTATACGGCATTCTTCACTTGTTAAATCGGCAATCTTTTTGTAATTTTCATTTGCCGCCTCTTCGGTGGGTGCTTCGTTTGCTAAAAGTTCAGTCTTGGTGTTTCCAATTTCTTCAAGTTCTGCTTTAAGCTTTGCGATATCTGTGAGCACGGTATTATTAAGATTAACACGTGCGGCAGCTTCGTCTATAACATCAATTGCCTTGTCGGGCAGAAATCTTTCAGTAATGTATCTTTCTGAGAGAATTGCCGCTGTACGGATAATATCATCGGTAATTCTTACCTTATGATAGTCCTCGTAGTAGGTTTTAATTCCTTTTAAAATTTCTATTGTTTCCTCTACCGAAGGCTCTTCGACAAGAACGGTCTGGAAACGTCTCTCGAGTGCAGAATCCTTTTCGATATATTTTCTGTATTCCTCTAAAGTTGTAGCACCTATAATCTGAATTTCACCTTTAGAAAGAGCAGGTTTTAAAATATTTCCGGCGTTCATAGCACCGTCGGCATCTCCTGCTTTTGTAATAGTGTGAACCTCGTCAATTACAAGAATAATATTCCCGAGAGCCTTTACCTCAGCTATAAGATTTTTAAGACGTGACTCGAACTGACCTCTGAATTGAGTTCCTGCAACCATAGATGCCATATCAAGAAGATAAATTTCGTAATTCAAAAGCTTGGCAGGAACATCACCGCTTACTATCTTAAGGGCAAGACCTTCTGCGATAGCGGTTTTGCCGACACCGGGTTCACCGATAAGACAGGGGTTGTTTTTTGTACGTCTGTTCAATATCTGAGTAACACGCATCATTTCGGAATCTCTGCCTATAACAACATCAATTAGTCCGTCCTGAGCCTTTTTAGTCAGATTTGTTGCGTACATATTAAGGAATTTTCGTGAATTGTCCTTTTTCTTATTTTTTGGAGCATTGGTTGAGCCTTTTGTATCTTTTGGAGTTTCGGACTCTTTTTTTGCCTGTCCGCCAAAAGTGTTCATAAGATTGTTAAAAAACGAGAAGGGGTTATCCTTTGCCTGACCGCCGGATTCTTCGTCACCGCCTGAAAGCTCACGGGTTATATTATTCATAACCTCATTGACAGCCTCGCGACCGTCGGGGTTAAAGTCGGGGTTTATACCCATTTCTTCAAGCATACCGTTCATACCGCTGTTTAACATATCCATTTCCTCGG
>JAZQLM010000271.1:0-1519 GCA_045542655.1 Clostridia bacterium
CTCGTTAGAAGAAAAACAGGCATTTACCACCGCTTTTTCGCACCCTGTACGAACAAGCTCTTTTTCTGCACGTCCGCCGAGTGCCATATTAATTGAATCAATAAGAATTGATTTTCCTGCACCTGTTTCACCGGTTAAGACATTAAAGCCATGCCTGAAATCTATTCTTACTTCCTCTATTACCGCAACATTTTTTATATATAATTCCTTTAACATTTTATCACCTTCTGAAAATGCAGCAAAATTTTATCTGAAATTCAGTTTTTCTCTTATACTGTCAAAAAAGTTCCTCTTAGGAATTTTTAAAAGCATTGTATGTCGGTCTGAATTTTCAATCAAAACACTTTCACTACGTTTAAGAACTCTCACCCTTTTCCCGTCAACAGTAAGCACCGCTTCACATCTGTATGGTGGGAGGGTTTCCGCCTTAACTATACTTTCAGCCGGCAGAACCGTACTTCTTACAGTAAGGCTATGCGGACAAACCGGTGCCACAAGCATACATTTAAGGCTCGGATGAATAACAGGCCCTCCTGCCGACATTGAATAGGCCGTCGAGCCCGTAGGCGTTGAGCATACCACGCCGTCTGCCGTATATTCGCTCATAACCGTTCCGTCAACACTTATTTTAAGTGTAACCATTTTGGAATCCGCTCCACGGATAACCGCATCATTAAATGCAAGATAGCTCTCCTTTTCTCCGTTTTCATCGCATACCGAAACCTTTAAAAGCATACTCTGGCTTATGGTATAATTACCCGAAAAGACATCTTTAAATACAGATTTATCGTCCTTTTCTGCCTGTGACAAAAAGCCCAGATGACCTATATTTATTCCCATAACGGGTATTGCATAATTAGCCGCATCCTTTGCTGTATTAAGTATAGTTCCGTCGCCTCCGAGTGCCACAATCAAATCAGCCGTTTCAAATATTTCCCTGTCGGATAAATATTTCACGCCTTTTATTTCGTCACCTGAATTTTTAAGGCTTTCCGATAAAAGTACGCATTTTCCGTACTTTAAAATTTCCTCTGCCGTCTCCCTTGTATATTCAAGTCTCGGATCCTTGTCAAGATTAGGTACAATTGCTATGTAATCCATAATATCAACCTTCTTATAAAAATAAAACCTATTTTATATCAAGACTGTGGGAAAGCTCCACAAGTCTTTCCGTATCAAAGCATTCAGAGCTTCCGCCCTTTTTCACAAGCATAAGATACTCTATATTCCCCTCCGGTCCCTTTACCGGTGAATAATCAAGTGCAACAACCGAAAAACCAATATCCTCTGCAATTTTTATACATCCGTCAACAACCTCTTTGTGCACACCTTTATCCCTTACTACACCCTTTTTACCGACCTTCTCACGTCCTGCCTCAAACTGAGGCTTTATAAGACAAACCCCGAGCCCGTTCTCTTTAAGCAAAGAAAATGCAACAGGAAGGACTAACTTAAGTGAAATAAAGGAAACGTCCACCGAGAAAAAATCAAGCTCCTCGCCTATATCCTCTTTCGTAAC
>JAZQLM010000272.1:0-2957 GCA_045542655.1 Clostridia bacterium
CGGTGTAAACGACCGTATTCAGCTTTCGGAAGCAGAAAAGCTTATGAACAAACGGAACTTATCAAAACTTATGCTTGGCGGTGTTTCAATCGTAAATCCCGATAATACATACATCGGAAGTGATGTAAAAATCGGTATGGACACCGTAATTTATCCCGGAACCTCCATTACAGGAAACACGGTTATCGGCGAGGACTGCGAAATAGGTCCTAATTCAATTATAGAAAACACCGTTATCGGTAATCGCACCTCTGTGATAAGCTCAAAAACAATTGACAGCCAAATAGGTTCAAACGTAAACATTGGACCTTTTGCTTATTTAAGACCAAACAGCAAAATATCCGATAATGTAAAAATCGGTGATTTTGTTGAAATAAAAAATTCTTCTATCGACTGCGGAACAAAGGTTTCACATCTTACCTACATAGGGGACTCAGATGTGGGTAAAAACGTTAACTTTGGTTGCGGAACGGTTACTGTAAATTACGACGGAAAGAAAAAGCACCGCACAGTTATCGGCGACAATGCCTTTATCGGCTGTAATTCAAATCTTGTTGCTCCCGTTACTGTAATGGAGGGTGCATACACCGCCGCAGGCTCTACCGTAACAGACGATGTTCCCGAAAATTCACTTGCTATCGCAAGAGCAAGACAGGTAAACAAAGAAAACTGGGTGAAGAAGAATAACAGGCTTTAAACAGAAAAACATTCTCTCAAGGATTGACACAAAAGGGAATTTGTGATAAAATTAACTATATATTTTGATGTTCGGTTGATTTTTACCCGAAAAATTTTAAAAATGCACATACGATAACGCTCGCAGCGGGTGCTTTTACAAAAAATATGCGGGCAGAAAGCGGGAATTTAAAATGTTAGACATTAACTACATTGTAAATAATGTGGAAGAAGTAAAGAAAAACGTTGAAGCAAGAAATATGGAATGTGACGTTGACCGTCTTGTTTCCGTTTATGCTGAAATAAAAGCAAACAAACAGAAAACCGACAGCGTAAGAATGCAGATGAACAATAACCAGAAGCAGATAAAGGAATGCAAAACTCCCGAAGAAAGAAATCAGGTTATTGAAGCAGGAAAAGCACTTAAGGCGGAGCTTGCCGTTTTAAAAGAAGAGCTTGACAAAATCGAGCCTGAATACAAGGAGCTTTTATACAGCGTTCCAAACACCATGGCTCCCGATACACCTATCGGAAAAAATGAGGATTTGAATGTAGAAATTTATAAATACAAAGAACCGACTCAGTTTGACTTTGAGCCGGAAAGCCATGTTGATATTGCAAAAAGACTTGACCTTATTGACTTTGATGCAGGTGCTAAGGTTGCAGGTACAAAGTTCTATTATTTAAAGAACGAAGCCGTTCTTTTAGACCTTGCTATACAGCAGTATGCTATAAATAAGCTTATCAAAAAAGGCTTTACACCACTTATCACACCTGACCTTGCAAAGAGCGACATTCTCCGTGGTTCGGGCTTTAACCCCCGTGGCGGTGAAAGAAATATATACAACATCGAGGGTATGGACTTAAATCTTATCGCAACAGCTGAAATTACAATCGGCGGTATGCTTGCAGGCGAAACCTTGAAGGCTGCTGATTTGCCGCTTAAATTTGTTGCTCTCAGCCATTGTTTCAGAACAGAGGCAGGTGCGGCAGGCAGAGCCGGCTATGGCTTATACCGTGTTCACCAGTTCTCAAAGGTTGAAATGTATCAGTTTACAAAAAATGAGGACGGCGAAAGAGCACTTCAGGAGCTTTTGGAAATTGAAAAGGAAATCTTTACAGACCTTGATATTCCTTTCCGTGTTATCAGAATTTGTTCAGGTGATATGGGTGCTCCTGCTTATAAGAAATATGATATTGAAGCTTGGATGCCCGGAAAAGGCGAAGGCGGCGGTGAATACGGCGAGGTTACTTCGGTTGGTAACTTTACTAACTTCCAGTCAAGACGTCTTAACATTAAATATGTGGACGAAAACGGAGACCGTCAGTTTATCAACACCTTAAACGGTACTGCTTCTGCAACCGGACGTACAATGCTCGCTATAATCGAAAATTATCAGCAGAAAGACGGAAGCATTAAAATTCCGGACGTACTCGTTCCTTATATGGGAATGGATAAAATTCCTGCAAAATAAATAAGATATTTAAAAGGATGGACGAAATGTTGAAATCGTCCATCCTCTTTTTACATTTTTTTAATACCTTGGTGGTTGGTAACGGCTCTTTCTTCTCTTCTTGCTCTTGCTTTTCTTGAGTGCCTGTGCAAATCCTACCACAAGGAGCAGAACAAACAGCACAAAGACGGTAATTACCGTATATACTATTATCTTCACCGTTCTGAATTTCCAGAGCCATTCACCGAATGACATCAAAAATCCTAAGAAATGTCTTTTCACATCAACCGTCGAAGCAAGCGGAACACTTCCTATAACCTGTGAATTATAAACAAATTTAACCCTTCCTATTTCCTGACCTTTCTTTATCGGAGCATATACCTTTTCGGGAATATCAACTACCGTCTCCACCTCACTTGTCGGGGTATTTTTCGGGAAGAGAATTTCCAGATTATCCTTAGCACTGAGTAGTATATGGTCCGTTCCGTCAGCCGCCTGTTTTACGTTTACTTCGCCGTAAATATCATCAATTTTTGCAAATCTTACATTTGAAAATCCTGTCAGTCCGTATTCAAGAAGTCTTTTTGAATCCTCGTGGGATACACTAAAGGCATCGGTTTTAAAAACTACAGCTATGACCTCTTTGCCCTTGTCCGCCGCAGATGATACAAGACAGTAGCCTGCTTCAGTTGTCGAGCCTGTTTTAATTCCTGTTGCCTTATCATAAAAATAATACGGGTATCTCATTTTTGATACAAGATTATTTGTATTTATATAGTAACGTTCTTCGTTCATATTGGTTGCCGCAAGTCTTATATGGGCACACTC
>JAZQLM010000273.1:0-4771 GCA_045542655.1 Clostridia bacterium
GCTATGATTACGGCGACGGACTTTTGCCTGTCGGCAAGGACTATTTGTACGGCTATATAAACACAAACGGCGAATTAGTAATCCCTCTTTCATACGAAAGGGCAGATGAATTTTCCGAGGGACTTGCTTTTGCAGTAAAAGAAACAGACGGAATATTAAAGGGCGGATTTATTGATGTTAACGGTGAAACGGCAATCCCCTTTGAATATGAACCGAACTTTTACAGTTCAGGATTCATGGACGGAGTAGCTGAAGTAAAAAAATTAGGAAGTACAAAATCTATATACATAGATAAAGAAGGCAACGAAACAACCCGTCCTGAAAACTTGGTATATGACCTATACTCTTACGAAAGCGATGATGAATCTTTCCCCGATCGTCTCGTAGGCAAAGAAGAATACACAGGGAAAATATATATTTCTGCAACCGATGAAGAAATTGATTTTTATAATACCGATGTACGTCCATATATCGTAGGCTGGAACAATCAATATATTTACGGTAAATTCAACGAAAAGTTTTATCAGTTAATTCCAAACTCTTTAAAAGATAAAGAAAACGAAATCACGGTTTCGGCAACAGGAGAAAACGGAACCGTTACCGGCGGAGGAAAGTATTTAAAGAACAGCCGTGTTACCGTAACTGCAACACCTGACAGCGGATATAAATTTAAAGGCTGGTATATAGAAGATACCTTAATATCTTCAGACTCTGCATACACCTTTACTGCGGTTGAAGATATTGAAATTATTGCACAGTTTGTAAAAAAATCCTCCGACGGAAGCAGTGGCGGAGGCAGCGGAAAAACACGTTACACCGTAAAATTTGAATCAAACGGCGGAAGTCCTCTCGCAAACAAGCTAATCGTAAAAAACAAAACGCTTAGCGAACCAACACAACCATCAAAAGAAGGCTACCTGTTTAAAGGATGGTTTACCGATAAGGAATTAACCACCGCCTATGATTTTTCTTTAAAAGTAACCGACAACTTTACACTTTATGCTTCTTGGGAAAAAACAGGCGTTGCAGAATCAACTGATAACAAAATTGTTTTAACTATAGGTAAAAAAGAAGCTATTGTTTTCGGAAAAGAAAAATTGAATGATGTAGCTCCATTAATCAGAAACGAAAGAACCCTGCTTCCCGCAAGATTTGTAGCCGAAGAGCTTGGTGCAGATGTTGAATGGTTTGAAGCTGAACAAAAAGTAATAATTTCAAAGGACAATATTGAAATTATTATTTATATAGATTCCGATAAAGCTTATGTGAACGGTGAAGAAAGAACTTTAGACAGTCCGGCATTCATTGAAAATGACAGAACATATACACCTTTAAGATTTATAGCAGAAAATTTACTCGCTGATGTAGAATGGGATAGTGAAACACAAATGGTAACTATTATAAAAAAATAGTTTATCCATACAAAAAAACAAGCAAAGGAACAGTTCAGCTCCTCTGCTTGTTTTTTTATTCCTTATTTACTCAGATAAAATGCTCTGTAGCCCTTATACGCTGCATAAATATCAAACTTACCGGCTATTTCATACGGTGCGTGCATTGAGAGCAGGGCAACACCGCAGTCAATAACATCAACATTTCTGTTTGCAACGTACTGTGCTATTGTTCCGCCGCCGCCTACATCTACCTTGCCAAGCTCGCCCATCTGCCACTTAACGCCGTTTTCATCAAAGATATTTCTAACCTTTGCCACAAATTCAGCACCTGCATCGCTTGAACCGCCCTTACCTCTGCTTCCTGTATACTTTGTAAGCATAAGTCCGCAGTTGATAAACGGTGCATTTCTCTTCTCGTGAACATCGGGATGCTGAGGCTCAAACGCCGCACCTACGTCAGAAGAAAGACACGCAGAATTTGAAAGCGTTTCTCTCAACATTAGCTCATTATATGAGCCTTCCTTCAAGTTAATAAGCTTTGCAACCATATATTCAAAAAATTCAGATTTCATACCCGTATTTCCCATACTGCCGACCTCTTCTTTATCAACGAGGAGGCACACAGCGGTCTTATCAGTTCTCTTCACATCAAGAAGTGCCATAAGGGTAGGATATGCACAAACTCTGTCATCATGACCATAGCCGAGTATCATACTTCTGTCAAAGCCGAGGTCTCTTGCTTCAAATGCCGGCACAACCTCAAGCTCACTGCTGACAAAATCCACTTCGGTTATATCGTACTTTTCATTGATTATCTTGAGAACCGCATATTTTACCTTCTCGGTAACATCCTTATCATCCTCGGGGATATTGCCAAGGATAATATTAAGGTTTTCGCCCGGAAATGCTTCTGTAACCTTTTTTTGCGACTGTGTCTGTGCAAGATGCGGAAGCAAATCAGATATTGTAAATACAGGATCCTCAGCCTTTTCGCCGACCGAAACCTCGATTTGTGTTCCGTCTTTTTTAACTATCACGCCGTGAATCGCAAGCGGTATTGTATGCCACTGATACTTTTTAATTCCACCATAATACTGAGTTTTGAAATATGCAAAACCGTTATCCTCAAAGACAGGATTAGGCTTTAAATCAAGTCTCGGAGAGTCGATATGTGCCCCGACAATGTTAAGTCCATCTGTAATATTCTGATTACCGATAACGGCCGCAAAAACGCCTTTTCCCCTGTTTATCTGGTACACTCTGTCCCCCGCCTTAAGCGAAGAAACCGCCTCAACAGGAACAAATCCGCTCTTTTCCAAAATACGCTTTGCCTCTGCCGCAAACTCACGTTCTGTCTTGCAGGCAGAAATACATTTCCTGTACCCCTCACAAAATTCAAAGATTTTTTCCTTTTCATCTTTGTCTGCTGTTAAAAATCCATTTTCACCCTTAAAGGCTAAATCTTCATACTTCATAGCTTAATCCTTTCTTAGTTATATTTTTAATTTATTTACTCTTTAAATATCACCGCATTTTGGGGATAGGGAAAATTGCTTCAGAACGGACAAATCGAGTCAAAGCTTTAGCTTTGAACTTGCCCGAAGGCGTACTTTTTTGTACGTCGAGCGGCGAGATTTGTTCGTAGCATAGCGGTCTGGACGATTTTAACATCCCCATTTTTACTCAGATTTGTATATTTGAGTATATTTATTGTATGCCTTTAACACCTTATCCACATACCCCTTTGTTTCCTTAAAGGGTATATCTATAAGTCCGCCGTCACCGTCGGATAATTCATCATCCTTCAGCCATTTGCCGACATTACCCGTACCACCGTTATAGGCTGTAATCGCTAAGGAAATATCACCGTCATAGCTTTCTAAAAGCTGTTTTAAGTAATAGCAGCCAAGAGAAACATTAACATCGGGATTAAAAATATCCTCTGCTATATCATAGCCAAAGCCGCCTTTTTTATTACACTCTGCCGCCGTTTCGTCCATAAGCTGCATAAGTCCCTTTGCCCCGACGTCCGACTGTGCATTTTTATCAAACTTGCTCTCGGTTCTGATTACCGAATAAACAAGATACTTATCAAGTCCGTACCGGGACGAATATTTTTCCACCTGTGTGCTGTATTTTACAGGATAAATATATTTAAGTACTGCGTCTCTGCCCTTGCCCGATACGAAAACAAGCAAAACGACAGTTATTATACTGAGAAGCACAAAGCGAAGACAGCTCCGCTTTCTTATCCTTTTTACTGTCAATTCAACCATTCCTCCACTGAAATTTAAAACAACCCGTTATGCGGTTAAATAAGCGGAATACCTATTTTGTGCATAATTTCTTCTACTGCCAAAAGAGCCTCTTGCCTATCATTGTTTTCAACGATAAAATCCGCCTTTTCTTTAAGGACATCATCACTTATCTGATTTTCAATTCTGCTTAAAATCTCTTCTTCAAGTATTCCGTCACGCTTTTTAACACGTCTTATGCGTTCCTGAACATCGGCAACCACACCGATTGTATAGTCACACTCTATACGAAATTCCGATGTAAAAAGAAGCGGAACATCAAGCACAATCACTTCACTTAGGCTGTCATCTATTCGGCGTTGCATTTCTGCATATACATACTTATGTGTTATGCTATTTAAGAGCATAAGCTTTGACCTGTTTGCAAAAACTATGCTTGCAAGCTTTTTTCTGTCAATTTCACCGTCGGGAAGTAAAATTCTCCCCCCAAAGCTCTCCACAATTTCACCGTATGCCGCTCCGTTTCTTTTTGTAATAGCTCTTGAAATTTCATCTGCGTCAATAATCTCTGCCCCGAATTTTTCAAACATACGGCTTACCGTACTTTTTCCGGAGCCTATTCCTCCCGTTATTCCTAACACTTTCATAAACTTACCTTTTCTTACCTTTTCTTGCACTACACATTCCTGTGTATGGTTTTAAAAATCATTTCAAAACCTTTTTTTGTTGCATAATTTATATTTAAAATTTAATATTATTTCGTATCATACCAGCTTTTTCCGGTGTTCATATCCACCTTAAGCGGAACACTGAGCCGTGCCGCATTCTCCATTTCATAAAGAAGAATTTTTCTGACCTCCTCTTCCTCACTCTCCGGTGCCTCAATAATCAGCTCATCGTGAACCTGAAGAATAAGCTTTGCCTCAAGTCCGCTTTTTTTAAGGCTGTTGTACACATTAACCATCGCTATCTTAATAATATCCGCAGCAGTTCCCTGAATAGGTGCGTTCATCGCCATTCTCTCACCGAATGCCTGAATATTCTTATTCGATGCCTTAAGCTCTGGAAGGTATCTGCGTCTTTCGTACATAGTTGTAACATAACCCTTTTCTCTTCCTGAGC
>JAZQLM010000274.1:0-6611 GCA_045542655.1 Clostridia bacterium
TTTTTTTGAAAATTTTCAAAGAACGTATTTTGTTTGCCGGCTATAAATAACAAAAAACGCCCTCTGAAATTAAATCAGAGGGCGAGAAATATCCCGCGGTACCACCTCAGTTTACTGTTACCTCACGATAGCAGCCTTAAAAGTACAGCTAAAAAGCAATACTCGCACGCTGTAACGGGCGTTCCCGTAGCAGCCTACTAAAAATTTTTTAAAATTCTGTTCGGTGCTCTGCTCACGGAATGTATTCGGATGTGTCTTTGTTTCTGCCTCGCACCAAACGGCAGCTCTCTCCAAACTCCAAACACTCTTACTTGTTTCCGGTCATGGCATTTAAATTAACTTAAGAAGATTTTATCACAATTAGCAGCTTATGTCAAGATATTTTTTGTTTTTTCGACTTAAATTTTTATTTGTATTCGTCTTTAACCATATAATCAGTTTCAAAAACTGAGTCAAGCCACTGACATACAAGAGAAGTCCATGTGGCAACATGCGGAGATGCGGTCGGACGTATGCAAACCTCTTTGGTAGCGGTTGAAAGTCCGTGAGGACCTTCGGGATAGATGTGCATTTCAAAGGGGACATCATTTTCTTTCAGAGCCTTTGCAAACATAAGCGAGTTTTCAACAGGAACAGCATTATCTGAAAAAGTATGCCACAAAAATGTGGGAGGTGTGTCCTTTGAAACTCTGTTTTCAAGGGAAACAAATTCAAGCATTTCCGGATTATCCTTTCTGTCACCAAGAAGGTTATCAAATGAACCTCTGTGAGCCTTTTCGCCGCTTGTAATAACAGGATATGAAAGAATAATTGCGTTTGGTTTGTTTGATTTATCCTCGCACTTGATAGCCTCTTCTGTATTCCAGAGTGTTCCTATGCTTGCTGTGAGATGACCGCCTGCAGAGAAGCCGCATACTGCGATTTTGTCAGGGTGAACATTCCAGACTTCAGCATTTTTTCTGATAAGCTTAAGTGAATCAGAAACCTCGGAAAGTGCTTCAGGATAAACGTGGAGAGGTGCTACGCTGTAGTCAAGGACAAATGCGTGAAAGCCTGCTGCATTGAACATAATTGCAATAGGCTCAGCCTCTCTTCTTGAACAAAAACCGTAGCCGCCGCCCGGACAAACGAGAACGGCAGGTCTTTGTCTTACTGAACAGTTTTCCATAGGATCTTCAAGTACATATGTAGTAAGTGTAGGTACAAAACCCTTTGCATCAGGTTCTCTTAATTTAATTACTTCATTAATCATAATATATATCTCCTTTTCTTATCTTTCATTAATAGGTGTATATTCGCTTCTTTTTACGACGCTTTTGTATGCAGGTCTGATGATTTTACCGCCTGTCATAACCTCTTCAATTCTGTGAGCACACCAGCCTACAATTCTTGCCATAGCGAAAATCGGTGTGTAGAGCTCCTCGGGAATATTTAACATCTGATAAATAAAGCCTGAGTAAAGGTCAACATTAGCAGGCATCGGAGCGGTAATTCCCTTTACGTTTCTGAATGCCTCTGGAGATTTTTCCTCGATAAGACTGTAAAGCTTAAATTCTTCGGTACGTCCTGTTTCCTCGGCGAGCTTTCTTGCACATTCTTTGAGTATAACCGCTCTCGGATCTGAAAGGGTGTAAATTGCGTGACCTATTCCGTAAATAAGTCCGCTTCCGTCACCTGCTTCCTTTCTCAAAATCTTTTCAAGGTAGGAAAGAACCTCTTTTTCGTCAGACCAGTTCTTAACGTTTGCCTCAATTTCTTTCATCTGTGTAAGTGTTTTTGCGTTTGCACCGCCGTGCTTCGGACCTTTTAACGAGCCGATTGCCGCTGCAACTGCCGAGTATGTATCGGTATTACTTGAGGATAACACTCTTATTGCAAATGCAGAGTTGTTACCGCCGCCGTGTTCTGCGTGGAGCATAAGGCACAGGTCGAGAATTTCTGCTTCAAGGGGTGTATATTTGTGATTAGCCCTTGTCATATAGAAAAAGTTCTCTGCAATTGAAAGCTCAGGATTAGGATTGTGAAGAACAAGGCTTTTGTGGTCATAGTAGTGGCATTTTGCCGCATAAGCATACGCAATAAGAGTAGGGAAACGTGCAATAAGATTAAGGCTCTGCTTTAACAGGTCATCGACGTCTATACTGTCGGGATTATCCGTATCGTATGAGTAGAGTGCAAGTACACTTCTTGCGAGCTTGTTCATAATATTATCACTCGGAGCTTTTAAAATCATATCCTCTGCAAAATTTTCAGGCAGAGTACGCATACCCGAAAGGGTGTTGGTGAAATTTTTCAGCTGTTCTTTTGTCGGGAGAAAACCGAAGGTAAGCAAAAATACAACCTCTTCAAAGCCGAAGCGTTTTTCTTCCTGACAGCTTTTTACTATATCATCAATACTTATGCCACGGTATCTGAGTGTTCCCTCAATTGGTGACTTATTACCTTCGTCAAGGACATAGCCGTGAACCTCGCCGATTGCGGTAAGTCCTGCAAGAACACCCGTTCCGTCGGGGTTTCTTAGTCCTCGTTTTACGTTGTATTCACCGTAATAATGAGAGGGGATGTTTTCAAAACTTTTGTTTTGCTGCATTATGAGCTGGATATATTCGCCTAAAGAGTCTTTCATAATGTAACACAGCCTTTCTTAATTTATTTTTCTTTATCATTAATTATTTTAACTGCGGCATCATATTTTTCTTTGCCTACAGTTTTGTTTATTATGTCAAGCATTGCATTTGCCGAAATTCTTAGAGGAAGCTTTAAAAGTAAGGCAAGCCGGCGTCTTTTTTCCGCACTGTCCTCCCGACCGCTAAAGCCGTCTGAGAAGAAATCGGATTTAGTAAGTAATGGAGTGCTTTGGGAAGCGAAAGAGGTGCTTACGGCATTTTTTAAAATTTCCGCAAGAGAAGCCTCGTCAATTCCCTCAACACCGAGGAGACCTTCCTTTCCCGAAACCCGCTTTCTCTTTTCCTTACCCTTGACGGATGGAATATAGGCATTTATAATCCGCCCCTCTTTTCCGAGGCATTGTCTTAAATAATTCCTTATACGAAAGCCGGCTGAATCGGAATCGGTAAGAATTATTATCCCTTTGCCTTGTGCGGCAGCTCTTAAAAAACGTATGAGCTGTTTGTTTTTATATAGAGAAAAACCGCCCGTGCAAACAACAGGGGCATCGGTGATTTTTTTAAGCTTTTCCTTGTCGAATTTACCTTCGACAACAATGGTTTCTTCTATATGAAGCATATACTCACCCGAAAAATCATTCTAATCTCTTTATTCTAACAGAAATTTACGCTAATGTCAATAATTCGTCTGTTAAAATATGTCCTTAAATGTCTGTTTAAAATTTGATTTTATAACTAAAATGACGAAAATACAATAAATTTATAGTATTTTAGCTTTTATGCTTGACATAATGTAAAATCTATGTTAAATTTATGTAAAATAAATTTAAGTTTTATGTAAAATTTGTAATTTACATAGCCATGAATAAATAAATATAGTAATAAAAAAGATATAGAAAGGGAATGAAAATGAGTTTAATTACGGAGCTTGAGTTGTTGGGGAGAATACTTATTTCAGGACTTTGCGGAGCCATTATAGGCTTTGAGAGAAAGAACCGGAAGAAGGAGGCAGGTATCAGAACCCACATAATTGTTGCACTTGCATCATCTCTTATGATGATAATTTCAAAGTACGCATTTTTCGATATGATTTCAGGAAATTTGTTTCCCGGAATTGAAGTAAGGCTTGATCCGTCAAGAATTGCTTCCTGTATAGTATCTGGGGTAGGCTTTTTGGGAGCAGGTATGATTTTTACACAGAAGAAAACCGTTACAGGACTTACTACCGCGGCAGGTATATGGGCTACGGCAGGCGTAGGTATGGCAATCGGCGGAGGTCTTTATATAATAGGAACGGTAACTGCGGCATTTATAGTGCTTGCACAGATTATACTCCATAAGAACCTTAAATTTATGAGAGTGCCGTCTCACGAAAATCTTGTCTTTACAGCAAAAAATTATCCGGTTGCGATAGAATATATTGAAAGGAATTTCGAGAAAAACGGAGTGAGTGTGGACGGACTTGACCTTAAAAAGCTTGGCGAAGGAAGAGCGGAGCTTGAACTTTCGGTATCCTTTTCTGAGCTTACAACAAAGGATATAATGGAAATAGCACTAAAATGCGACGATATAGAAAGAGTAAATATAGGATAGAGCTTTCCTTTAAAAAAGCATTCGGGACGATGCTTGCATCGTCCCAAATTTACGGGCGAATGTACTCATCCGTCCTTTTTGTTCATAAATTCTTAAAAAATAAATTAAAAAAATCTATTGACAAAATTTTATATCGTGCTATAATGTAATTGAAAGGTCAAAGAAAGTCAAAGTCAAAATCAGAAAAAGTCAGAAAAATTAAAATACAGAAATTAAATTGGAGGTGCAACCGGTGAAGCTCAGTAATGTGATTGAAGAGTTTATAAAGGAAATGCTCAGTGAGGCGGATATGATAGAGCTTAGGAGAAATGAGCTTGCGAGCCGTTTTAACTGCGTACCGTCACAGATTAATTATGTAATATCCACGAGGTTTTCGCCTGAGAGGGGCTACAGTGTGGAGAGTAGACGTGGCGGCGGCGGTTATATAAAAATTACCAAGGCACAGCCCGATGACGGGGATTATATAGGGAGAGCACTCAGTCTTATAGGAAATTATATATCCCAGCAGGATATGGTGGGAATTATACAAAATTTATATGATTATGAATTAATTACCAAAAGAGAGGCTAAAATTATAATAGCGGCATTAAGTGATAATTCGCTTATCATAAAGCAGCCGGAGCGGGACGTTTTAAGAGCGAAGCTGCTTAAAAATATACTTGTTAATATATAAAAAGAGGAGGAAAAGGATATGAAATGTCAGAAATGTAACAAAAACGAAGCAACAACCCATTACACTCAGGTTATAAACGGAAATAAAACGGAATATTTTTTATGTGCGGAATGTGCGGCAGAGAATGAGGATTTATATAATTTCAAGCTTGGCTTTGACAATGAATTTGACAGCTTTAATAACTTTTTCAGCGGATTTCTTTCAAATCCGTACACCAAGAGTATTCAGGGAGTATCTAAAGAGTCGTGTGATTTTTGTCATATGACCTTCAGGGAATTTTTAAACGGCGGAAGACTTGGCTGTTCAAAGTGCTATGAAAATTTTGCATCAAGACTTTTAAACCCGCTGAAGCAAATTCACGGAAGCACCGTTCATACGGGAAAAGTTCCTGAAAGAACGGGTGGTATGCTTAAAAAGACACGGAAAATCGAAAAGCTTGAAAATGAGCTTAAAGAAGCGGTAAATACACAGAATTTTGAAAAAGCGGCAGAGCTGAGAGATACGATAAATGAGCTTAAGTCGCAGGAAAATTAATGTAGGCGGAAAGGATTTGATTTTATGTGGTATACAAAGTCCGGAGCAGAGGGCGATGTGGTTTTATCATCAACAGTTCGTCTTGCGAGAAATATAAAGGACATACCCTTTGGAATAAGAATGACAAAGGAGCAGCAGAGTGAGGTAATTTCAAGGTGCACAGAGGCACTTAAAGAGCTTAAATATATTGATATAAGTTCAATGAGCGAGCTTGATAAAAGCTCACTCGCAGAACAGCATTTAATAAGTCCGGATATGATTGGAGAAGAGAGGCAAAAGGGACTTTTAATTAACGGTGACAGCACAGCTTCCGTGATGCTCGGCGAAGAGGACCATATCAGAATACAGGCTATGTCGGCAGGGTTTGCACTTGATGAATGTCTTAAAAAAGCAAATGAGCTTGACGACAAGCTGGAGGAAAGTGTGGAATACGGCTTTAGTGAAAAGTTCGGTTACCTTACCTGTTGTCCTACAAATGCCGGAACAGGTATGAGGGCATCGGTTATGCTTCATCTTCCGGCACTGGTAATCAGCGGAAGAATGGAATCATTTACGGCGGCACTTTCCAAGCTCGGAATAACGGTGAGAGGTATCTACGGTGAGGGAAGCAAGGCGTTCGGAAATATTTTTCAGATTTCAAATCAGGTGACACTTGGGGTTTCAGAGGAAGAAATAGTTCAGAAATTAAAACAGGTTGTGGGAGAAATAATTGAAAACGAACGAAAAGCCGCAAAGGAACTCTATGAGAAGAACAGATATGCTCTTGAAAACAGAGTTATGCGTGCACTCGGAACACTGAAATATGCTGTTATACTTACGTCATCTGAGGCTATGGGACTTATTTCCGATGTGAGACTTGGAATAAATTTAGGAATTATCAAGAATATATCTCTTGAAAAGATAAGTGAGATTATGTATCAGATACTTCCGGCAACCCTTGCTAAAACTAATAATATTGTCTCGTCGGGAGACCGTGACATAAAAAGAGCTGAAATAGCGAGAACAATGCTGATTGAATAATACGGAATAATAGTGATGTAAAAAAGGAGGCAGAGAATTATGTTTGAACAAAAGCTTACACAAAGGGCAAGAGCCGCTATAAATCTTGCAGGGCAGTCTGCTATGGAGCTTGGACACAATTATATAGGAACAGAGCATTTGCTCCTCGGACTTATCCGTGAGGG
>JAZQLM010000275.1:0-4029 GCA_045542655.1 Clostridia bacterium
AAATTTTTTTATTTTTTTATTGCAAAACAGGGAAATGCGGTGTATAATATATATATATAATAGTTAATAGTAAAGGAAGAAAACTATGATATATGATGAAAAGAACTTAGGAGATGATTCTGAAATATACGGAATATTCAGGAAGAGGCTTAAGGACAAACGTACGGAGCTTCGTTTTACATTTGAAGAGCTTGAGCGGCTTACCGGAATAAAGCGAAGCAGCCTCCAGCGTTATGAGAGCGGAAACACCGGAAAAGTTCCGATTGATGCCGTTGAAAGGCTGGAAAAGGCATTGAACGTAAGCTCAGGTTACCTTGTTGGTTGGAATGAAAATCCGGACGAGGATGCTCCAAAAAAGGACGGCTTTTCCTTTCCGATTTTCCCTACGCCTGTAAGGTCTATGCCATATGAGTTTAAACACGGAGCAAGTGTATTAAAAGACTCATTCCCGTCACATCATAGCACTCCCACTCTCTCCGAATCGGTATTTAATCGGGAGAATTCTGCTTTGCCGGAATATGACTTTTGCGTTTCAATGCCCGATGACAGTATGGAGGATGCACGGTTAAGAGAAAAAGACCTTGTATATATAAGTAAGGGAGCCTATATTGAAAACGGTGAAATTGCGGCTTTTATGATAAAGGACGAGCTTCAGATAAGATATTACTATCGTGGTGAGGACGGGCATACCCTGTGTGCTTCAAGCAGAGCTATTCCGCCGCTTAGTGTTAAATCTCTCGAAGATGCCGGCATTAAGCTTATAGGAAAAGCAGTTGCATTCAGAAGTCTTTTGTAGTAAAATTGGAGGAAAATTATGAATAACACACCTATCGCAGAACGGCTGCATATAGGTTTTTTCGGTGCGAGAAATGCCGGAAAATCGAGCCTTGTAAACGCAGTAACATCACAGGAGCTTTCAGTTGTATCTGACACGCTCGGCACTACCACCGATCCGGTTTATAAATCAATGGAGCTGCTGCCCCTCGGTCCTGTTACAATTATTGATACCCCCGGCTTTGACGACATAGGCGAGCTGGGCGAAAAACGTGTTATAAAAACGAAACAGGTTTTGAACAAGACAGATATAGCAATTCTTGTAAGCAACGCAGAAAACGGACTTTCTGCCTGTGACCGAGAGCTTATCTCACTTTTTGAAGAAAAAAACATTCCTTATATAATTGTGTATAATAAAGCCGACCTACTCTCAGAGGTCCCCAAAAACGGAGAAAACAGTCTTTATGTCAGCACAGTATCAATGCTTGGCATTGAAGAACTTAAAAATAAAATCGGTCTTGTAAAACCAAAAAACGAAAAAAACATTCGTATTATAGGCGATTTTATTAAAGAGGGTGATACCGTAGTGCTTGTTACCCCGATTGACTCTGCCGCACCTAAGGGTAGGCTAATCCTTCCGCAGCAACAGACTATCAGAGATATTCTTGACTCGCACGCAACAGCATTCGTCTGTCAGGACAATGAGCTTTCAAATACACTTAATTCACTGAAAAATCCACCGTCACTTGTTGTATGTGACAGTCAGGTGTTTAAGAAGGTCTCGGAATCCGTTCCCGAAAATATTCCGCTTACATCTTTTTCTATTTTGTTTGCAAGGTATAAAGGACTTCTTGACGCTGCCCTGATTGGTGCAGAATATATTGACAAGCTAAAAGACGGAGACACCGTCCTTATATCAGAAGGCTGCACCCACCACCGCCAATGCGATGACATAGGCACAGTCAAACTTCCTAAGTGGCTGAAAGAATATACAAAAAAGGAACTTAAATTTGAATTTACGTCAGGCGGCGGCTTTCCCGATAATCTGAGCAGATACGCACTCATTATTCACTGTGGCGGCTGTATGCTCCCCGACCGTGAAATTATGTACCGTCAAAAATGCAGCAGCGACCAAAATGTGCCTATAACCAACTATGGTACAGCCATCGCCCATATGAACGGCATTTTGAAAAGAAGTACCGAAATATTACGCACTATATAGTAAAAGGGGCTGCCTGATTAATCATATATAGTGCATAAAATTACATTTCTTGTAGGGGACATTCTTGAATGTCCCGCGGGCGATTCGTGAATCGCCCCTACAGTTTTGATTTATACATCTAAATATCTAATCAGGCAGCCCCTTTTTACTCAGCAATCTACTAAACTTCTTCCTATTTTATTTATATTTCCTGCACCCATTGTAATAATAAGGTCGCCATCCTTTGCATTTTGCCTTATATAACGCTCAATAGCTTCAAAATCATTTATATATGCACAACCCTTAATTTTCGCTGCCAAATCGCAGGAATGGATTGTACCGTCATATTTCTCTCTTGCAGGATAAATGTCCGCTAAGACTATTTTATCGGCCATTTTGAGTGCCTCAGCAAAATCATCTAAGAACGCCTTTGTTCTTGTGTAGGTGTGAGGCTGAAAAACGCACCATACACGCTCTGCATTAAGCTTTTTTGCGGCTTCTAAAGTACTCCTTATCTCGGTCGGATGATGTGCATAATCATCAATTACCGGTATGTTTCCCATATTGCCAAGCCTCTCAAAACGCCGTTTTGTTCCTCTAAATTCAAGAAGCCCCTTTTGTACCGCCTCAGGTGCAATTCCAATAGCCTCTGCCATAAGTGCCGCACCGAGAGAATTGTATATATTATGCCTTCCCGGAACACAAAGGCGTACTGTATAGTAGTAGCTCCCACCCTTGTAAATGTCATATTCTACTCCGCCATCCTCGGTCTCCCTTATGTTTTCCGCTACAAAATCGGCTTTTTTGTCGTCTATTGCATATTTAAGGGACTTAATCTCTATGTTTTGCACAACTGAAAGTGCGTTTTTATCGTCAGAACAAACAATTATACCACCATCAGGTGAATTAAGTCTTGCAAATTTCTCAAAAGATGTTATAATATGAGATAGGTTCACAAAATAATCTAAGTGATCCTCTTCAATATTAGTAATAATAGACAAAAAAGGATGGAAATTCAGGAAGCTTTCAACATATTCACAGGCTTCAAAAACAAGGTAATCTTCACCGCCGATTTTGCTGTTTCCGTTTATCTGTTCAAGCTCACCGCCGACAAGAATAGTCGGGTTGACATTGGCAGCCAATAAAATTAACGAAAGCATTGAGGTTGTGGTGGTTTTGCCGTGTGTTCCGGCAACTGCAAGCGGGTATTTATAATTTCTCATTATAACCCCCAAAAGCTCAGCACGTTCAAGAAGCGGAATACCAAGCTCCTTAGCTCTTAAATATTCGGGATTATCCTTTTTAACTGCCGCTGTGTAGCATACAAGGTCAGGACTTTTAATGTTATCGGAGCTTTGACCGACAAAAATTTCAGCACCCTTTTCAGCCAGCCTTTGCGTAAGAGGCGTAGACTGAAGATCAGAACCACTTACTTTAAAACCAAAATTAATTAAAATATCGGCAAGACCGCTCATACTGATACCGCCAATACCAATCATATGTATATGTGCGTTCGGGACAAGATTTTCCAGTGAAAAATTACTCAAATTGTTCCTCTCCTTCCATTTGGATATTTACAGTATACTATATTTTAATTAAAATTTCAATATATATTACTTTTTACTTAATAAATATTTTTGAAAAAGATTAATTTTTACATAAAATTATTGTCAGACAATTAAAGGTTTGACGGAAAATGAGGTGTCAACATGAATATCACTGATATCAAAGTGAGAAAAATCAACGCAGAGGGAAGAATGAAAGCAGTCGTTTCAGTTACATTTGATGATGCATTCGTAGTACACGACATCAAAGTAATTGAAGGACAGGAAAAGCTTTTCATAGCAATGCCCAGCAGAAAAACTCCTGATGGCGAGTTTAAGGACATAGCTCACCCGATTAATGCGGAGATGAGAGAACTTCTTCAGGCTAAAATCTTAGAAAAGTATGAAGAATCTCTTAATGAAATTGTTCCCACTGAAGAATAGTTTTATTCAAAATCAGTAATTTTCATTTAATAGAGTTCAAAAACGATCCCTAATTTCTTGAAAATT
>JAZQLM010000276.1:0-1516 GCA_045542655.1 Clostridia bacterium
CTGAAGAAGCAGGCTGTGACGGTCTTTTGGTTGTTACACCTTATTATAACAAGACAACTCAGAAGGGACTTAAGAACTACTTTGAAACAATTGCAAAGAGTGTAAATATCCCGATTATTCTTTACCACATTCCGGCCAGAACAGGGGTAAGCATAAGCCTTGATACCTTTAAGTATCTTGACACAATCCCGAATATCGTTGCTGTTAAGGAAGCAACCGGCGATGTTGCCTTTGCGGCTCAGCTCGCAAGAGAGACAGAGCTTGTACTCTATTCCGGAAATGACGATATAATCGTTCCGATTATGTCACTCGGCGGTAAGGGTGTAATCTCGGTTCTTGCTAACATTCTTCCTGAGGAAACACACGATATTTGTGCTGATTTCTTAGACGGAAATATTGAAAAGTCAAAGAATGACTTCCTCAAATACTTAAAGCTTGTGAATGCTTTATTTATAGAAGTAAACCCAATTCCGGTCAAGGTAGCTATGAACCTTCTGGGATATAACGTGGGCGGACTTCGGGCACCGCTTTGCGATATGGAACCAAACAACCTTGAAGTTCTCAAAAAAGAGCTTGAAGCTGTTGGTCTTAAGATTAAATAATCTACTGATTATAAAGGAATGATAAACGTATGATAAATATACTTCTTTGCGGTGCCTGCGGAAAAATGGGAAATGCGGTTTGCCGCTCGGCTGAAACTGCCAAAGACATAAAGATTGTTGCAGGCATTGATAAGGTAAAGGCGGATATGGGTTTTGAGATTTATGAAAATCCTTATGACGTGAAAGAAAAGATTGATTGTATAATCGACTTTTCACACCCCTCTGTGTTTGACGATATGCTTAAATTTTCAACCGAAAATAAAATTCCCTATGTTATATGTACAACGGGACTTTCACCGGAGCAAAGAGAAGCAATCGTAAAGGCAGGGGAAAGCTCGCCTGTGTTCTATTCGGCAAATATGTCGGTAGGCGTTAATCTTCTAATCGAGCTTGCAAAACGTGCTTCAAGTGTTCTGGAGGATAACTTCGATATAGAAATTATTGAAAAGCACCATAATCAGAAAATTGATGCACCAAGCGGAACAGCACTTGCAATTGCAGATGCGATAGCCGACACAGTTTCGTATAATCCTAAGTATACCTACGACCGCCACAGTGTAAGACAAAAGAGAGCGAAGGAGGAAATCGGAATCCATGCTGTCCGTGGCGGAAGTATAGTTGGCGAACATTCCGTAATATATGCAGGCTGTGACGAGGTAATTGAGCTTAAGCACAGTGCAACCTCAAAAGAAGTTTTCGCAGTTGGTGCAGTTCGTGCCGCAAGATTTATGGCAGGTAAGACGGTGGGATTGTATACTATGAAAGATGTAATTGACAGCATACTTTAAGGCTAAAAAATTACTTCATCTTTGGTCGTAGCTTCGTCGGTCAAAATGGTCACGTACAAAAAGTACGCTCACATTTTGACCTCCTTGCTCCAACCAAATCTAAAGCAATTTTTCGTGCCTTTAGGC
>JAZQLM010000277.1:0-4309 GCA_045542655.1 Clostridia bacterium
ACTATGGGGAAGGATTTTTCATTTTCTGATTTTGATGACCTTGTAAAAAGCTTTTATATAGCCTTTATGCTGCAGGAAAATAATCAGGGCAAGTGTGAAAATAAATACCATTATTATTCATCTTTTAAGCATATACAAAATCTTATGATTCCGCTTTCAACAACTTTAAGTATGAATAACAGCAGTCCCGGTGCAGCAATTGTGTATCCGCTTTTAAACCGTACTGCCGAAGCAAAGAATGACGGCTTTGAATATGTTGCATTTTCGTATTCAGATACACCAGAAATCTCCTCGGCACAGTACCCTGATTCAACCTACAGCTTTTTAATGATTGATAACAGCTATATATCACTTTCTTTTCCCGAGCCGTATTTTGCTGTAAACGGATATATGAACTGTTTTTTTGAAGATAATAAACCGTATCTTAACCAAAACTGTTATAATCTGTTAAAAGGCGTTTGTTTTGTTACAAATTTTGACGGACTTCTTCCTTTAAGAGACGGAAGCTATGAAATAATAGGTCTTACAGATAAAGATTTCACACTGTCGTGTCACTCCCTGAATGACATTAAAATAAGCGATACAGTAACTATGAAATTCGATCCTGAAAGCAAATTTCAGATAAGCTCCTTTGCTTCATTTCCTAAGATAATCGATAACACAATGGATTTTAAAATACGCTATCTTTCAAAGGAAGCCATCACTTCAATGAAGCTGTATTCTGCAATTTATGACGCCGACACAAATATGCTATTAGGTGCAAATTCCGATGAGTTCAGTGTAGATAAACTCACCTTATATGTGAATAAGAATATGCCGACGGTTACATTTTCTGAGGCTGAAAGCGGCAAATACATTTTAAAAATATTTGCATTTGACAGCGAAAAATCACTTACCCCTCTTTCGCTTCCGTATGAGCTTAATTTTTACGCAAGGTAAAATAGCGGTTGACAAAAAATGGACTTTGTGATATACTCTTTGCAGGTTAAAGCTATTTAACCTAAGAATTGGAGGTATTTGTTTATGCAAAAAGGTAAAGTTAAATGGTTCAATGCTGAAAAGGGATTTGGTTTCATCGAATGTGAAAACGGAACAGACGTATTTGTTCATTTTTCAGCAATCTCCATGGACGGTTACAAGACATTGGACGAAGGTATGGAAGTTGAATTTGAAGTGGTAGAGGGTGCAAAAGGTCCTCAGGCTGCTAACGTTACTCGTGTTTAATCAGTAATGTAAGTTTGTAAAAATCAGCTTCTGGTTTTTATATATATATTTACGGACGATTGAATGAGACTTTAAAAGGGGTTGTGACAAGATAGTATTTTCGGAATGTCACTTTTGCCGTCTCCTCTGTAGGCTTGGCAGAAGCGAATAACCGTTATTTTCCTGTTTTGTCACAGCCCCTTTTTTCCAAGTTATTTTTATTATTTTGAAAGGATTTGAATTTTGTTATGGATAAACTGACAAAGGCAGTAACCAAAGACGGATTTATCCGCATTTATGCCGTTAATTCAAAAGAAACTGTTTCAGAGGCACAGAAAATTCATCAGGCATCTCCCGTTATCACCGCCGCCCTCGGCAGAACGCTCACCGGTGCTATGCTTATGGGTGCTATGCAAAAGGACGAAAATATTGACCTCACCCTACAGGTTAAAGGTCTCGGTCCTGCCGGACTTATTATTACCGTTGCAAAACACGACGGCTTTGTTAAAGGTTATGTTGAAAATCCGTTTGTTGACCTGCCTCTTAATTCTAAGGGCAAGCTTGATGTAGGTGCGGCAGTCGGAACGGATGGTTATTTAAGTGTTGTAAAGGACCTTAAGCTTAAAGAGCCATATATAGGAAAAGTTCCGCTCCAGACCGGCGAAATCGGTGATGACCTTGCCTTTTACTTTGCTCAGTCCGAGCAGGTTCCGACAGCGGTAGCTCTCGGCGTTTTGGTTGACAGGGATTTGAGTGTAAAGGCGGCAGGCGGCTTTATTGTTCAGGTTATGCCCGGCTGTGACGAATTTACCCTTAAACGCATAGAAAAGACAGTAGAGAATGTAAAAAGTGTCACAGAGCTTTTAACAGACGGAATGACCTCTGAGGAGCTTGTGAATTTTGTTATGAAGGATTTTGACATCGAAATTCTCGAAACAAAAGAGGTAGGCTATCGCTGTGACTGTACAAGAGAAAGAACCGAAAAGGCTGTAAAAAGTCTCGGCAAGGACGAGCTTCGCTCTATTTTAGAGGAAGAGGGACAGGCAGAGGTTACCTGTCATTTCTGTAATAAAGCTTATGTTTTTGATAAGGAATTTCTTGAAAAAGCACTTGAAGAATAAATTTTAAAAAAATTAGTTTAAATGAGTTTTTGAGAGAATTTAAAAGTATAAGTGGGATATTTTTATATAATCACCTCTAATTGGTTTTGAAAGCTTTGACATTCATAAGAAAAGGTTGTATAATATCATTTGTCGTCAATTCCGAAAGGTCTTGAAAACGGCGGTATGTGGGCGCATAGCTCAGCTGGGAGAGCATCTGCCTTACAAGCAGAGGGTCATAGGTTCGAGCCCTATTGTGCCCACCACATATACGGTCCGGTAGTTCAGTTGGTTAGAATGCCAGCCTGTCACGCTGGAGGTCGTGGGTTCGAGCCCCATCCGGATCGCCATTTTATTTTTTAGGCTTAATTTGCCTCTGTAGCTCAGTCGGTAGAGCAGAGGACTGAAAATCCTCGTGTCGGTGGTTCGATTCCGCCCGGAGGCACCAATACAAATGCGGGAGTGGCTCAGTGGTAGAGCGTCACCTTGCCAAGGTGAACGTCGCGAGTTCGAATCTCGTCTTCCGCTCCAAGACAAAAGACGCACAAAAAGCGTCTTTTGTCATAAAATATAATAAACCTTAATATAATATAGTATGGCGCCATAGCCAAGTGGTAAGGCAGAGCTCTGCAAAAGCTTTATTCCCCAGTTCAAATCTGGGTGGCGCCTCCAAAAATCGACAAGGTTCGTTAGGATCTTGTCGATTTTACTTATTACCTATTCACTATTCACTTTTCCCTAAAATATTTTGTCGATTTTTGGTAAGTAATATGTAATAGTGAATAAGGAAGAAGTTAAGGTGCAAACTCGCTAAAGCGAGTTTGATTTGAAAAGGAGGATATTTGTGGATAGTCCGTTACTTGTGAAATCAAAACAGTTTGCTTTAGATATAATTAAAGTTTGCAATAAAGTAAAAAGCGAAAAAAGAGAAAGTGTACTTACAAATCAACTTATTCGGAGCGGCACAAGTATCGGTGCAAATATTAGAGGGGCGTTTTACGGACACGGAAAGAATGATTTTATTGCAAAATTGCAAATAGCATTAAAAGAGTGTTCCGAAAGTAAATATTGGATTGAACTTCTCATAGAAAGTGGATATTATGATGATAAGTCAATTCTTGAAAATTGTATTGAGTTAAAGAAAATACTTATCTCCTCAATAAATACTGCAAAGAAAAACAATAATTAAAGTGCATCTATATTATTATTCTTTTTTCATTAAACAGACTTTATTAATTTTTATTTTTAATTTGAAAAATTATTTCCCACCTTTTTCTTTACATAAAAATTCCTTGCTTGCACACAATAGATTTGTAAAATCAAATTGTAGGGGCAATTCACGAATTGCCCGCAAAATAAAGGAGCAGTTTATATATGAAAGCAACAGGAATTGTAAGAAGAATAGACGACTTGGGCAGAGTTGTAATCCCAAAAGAAATTCGCAGAACTATGCGAATCCGTGAGGGTGATCCTCTCGAAATATATACCGAAAGCGACGGAACGGTTATCTTTAAAAAATATTCTCCGATAGGAGAGCTTGGCGAATTTGCACATCAATATGCAGAATCCCTTGCAAAAACTACCGGTCTCCCCTGCTGTATCTCTGATAAGGATACCATAATTGCAGTATCGGGAGCACCTAAAAAAGAGCTTGCTGACAAAAAGCTTTCCAGCGAGGCGGAAAAAATTATGAACGGCAAAACTGGGTTCGTTGCAAGACAGGGCGAAAATAACGTTGCCGTTATTGACGGAAGCGAGCAATACAAGGCAGGGGTTATCGCTCCAATCGTATACGACGGTGACAGCATTGGTACGGTTATGATTATATCCGTTGACGAAAAAGGCAGTATGGGCGATGTGGAATCAAAGCTTGCTGAAGTTGCCGCCGGCTTTCTCGGTAAAACAATGGAATAATTTACAGGGATTTTATCAGATGATAGCTGATAAAATCCCTGTTTTCATATATTGTCAAAAATAATTTTCATATAATCACGCCGTCCATATAA
>JAZQLM010000278.1:0-5041 GCA_045542655.1 Clostridia bacterium
TATTGTATATTCAAAGCTTTTCAAAATATCAACTCCTTAACTTTAATTCATTCATACAGGAATATTATAACACAAAATAAAAAAATAATTCATTATATTAATCAGATACTTGCAATTTGACAAAAAATGTATTATACTATAATATGTAAAGATTTGACATTAATTAAAACGGTAAAAAAAACCGACAGAAGGGGTAGAAGCTGATATGCGTAAGACAAAGATTATATGCACACTTGGTCCGTCAACTGACGATGACAAGGTTTTAAAAAATTTGATGCAAAAGGGAATGAACTGTGCAAGGCTTAATTTTTCGCACGGAACTCACGAAGAGCAAAAAAAGAGAATTGAACAGGTAAAGCTTTTGAGAGAGCAGCTTGATTTGCCGGTTGCATTATTGCTTGATACGAAAGGCCCTGAGATAAGAACAGGTCTTTTTGAAAAAGGAGAAGCAAAGCTTAATGAAGGTCAGCTCTTTACTCTTACAACCGAGGATGTGGAAGGGAACGAAGAAAAGGTTTCTATTTCGTATGACGGACTTGCACAAGACGTAGAGGTGGGAACAAGACTTCTTATGGACGACGGACTTATCGCTATGGTGGTTGAGAAAATCAAGGGAAGCGATGTTGTATGCAGAATTAAGAACGGCGGAATTATAAAAAATAAGAAAAGCATAAATGTGCCCGGTGTTATGCTGAGTATGCCCTATATGAGTGAAAAGGACAGAGCTGATATAATATTCGGTATTGAAAACGGTGTTGATTATATTGCGGCTTCGTTTGTGCGTTCTTGCTATGATGTTCTTGAAATAAAGAAGGTTTTAGAGGAAAAAGGCGGTACCGATATTCAGATTATTGCTAAAATCGAGAATAATCAGGGCGTTGAAAATATCGAAGAAATTTTAAAGGTAAGCGACGGAATTATGGTTGCAAGAGGCGATATGGGTGTTGAAATTGCCTTTGAAAAGCTCCCTGATATTCAGAAAAAGCTTATAGAGACCTGTTACCGTGCCGGTAAAAAGGTTATAACCGCAACACAGATGCTTGAGAGTATGACCTATAATCCGAGACCGACAAGAGCAGAGGTGTCGGATGTTGCGAATGCCGTGTATGATGGAACCTCTGCGGTAATGCTCTCAGGTGAAACTGCGATAGGAAAATATTCCGTTGAAGCACTTGAGGCGATGGCTTCAATTGTTGAACAGACGGAAAGTAATATAAATTATTTAAAGCGTTTTGAAAATAATCATTTTCACACTAATATAAGTATTACAAATGCTATAAGCCACTCAGCAGTAACAACTGCACATGATTTGGGGGCAACAGCAATTATTGCAGTTACGGAATCGGGATATACGGCAAGAGAAATTTCGAGCTACAGACCGAAATATCCGATTATTGCAACCTGTACAGATGAGAAAATAAGACGTCAGCTTAATCTTTCGTGGGGTGTAACACCTGTTATGTGCGAGGAGAAAAGCACAACCGATGAGCTTTTCGACCATGCGGTATCAAAGGCACTTAATACAGGGATTGTTAAAAACGGTGATATTGTGGTTATTACAGGCGGTGCTCCTGTCGGAATAAGCGGAACTACAAACATTGTAAAGGTACATCTGGTGGGGGATATTTTAGTCAGCGGAAAGTGTGTGAATAAGCTTTCAGTTTGTGGAACGCTTTGTGTAGCTTCAAATGAAGAAGAGGCGGTAAGAAATTTTAAAGACGGAGATATTCTTGTTATTCCGGAAACCTCAAATGCAATAATTTCACTTCTTAAAAAAGCAAAAGGGATTATAACCGAAAAAGCCGGAGACACATCCCATGCGGCAGTAGTCGGAATGACTCTTGATATACCCGTTATATGCGGAGCGGCTCATGCTTCAAGCATTTTAAAATCAGGAACGGTTGTGACAATAGATGGCTCACACGGACTTGTATATAACGGTGTGACAAAAATTCTTTAAGGAATTTTATGAATAAGAAAGGCTGGTAAAAGTATGATACCAAATATATTGACAACGCTCAGACTGGTTTTGGTGCCTCTGTTTGCTTATGTGCTTGTAGTACTTAAAATGCACTGGGCGGCTCTTGCGATATTTTTGTTTGCGGGGCTTACCGATATTGTTGACGGATTTATTGCAAGAAAATTCAATATGATAACAAAGATAGGAAAGGTTTATGATCCTCTCGTTGATAAGCTTATGCAGATTACGGCAGTTATCTGTCTTGCCCATGAAAATATAATTCCCGATTGGGTTATATGGTTTATACTGTTCAAGGAGGGAACTATGATTTTAGGCGGTATTTTTCTTTACTGCTATAATGTGGTTATACCTTCCGACTGGTACGGAAAAGGGGCAACGGTTGCTTTTTATACGGTAATGTTTTTGGTTATTGTATTTCCCGATATGCCGGCTCTTCTTAAAACTACCCTGCTTGCACTGCTTGTAGGTATGTTGTTTTTTGCCGCTTTTTGCTATTTTGCAAAAATTCTGAAAGCCTTTGGCGAAAAGGAAATGGAGAAAGAATAAAAATTTTTTAAATATTAATGCCCTCTGACATATAATAATCAGAGGGTGTTTTTTTGCATAAACTATTGACATTAACAAAATTAAAGTGTAAAATAATCGGTGTTAGTAAAAATTTAATAACGGAGGTTTAACTATGTGCGGAATAGTTGGCTATGTAGGGGGCAGCAAAGCGGCTCCTATCTTGCTTGACGGTCTTAAAAAGCTCGAGTATCGGGGATATGATTCTGCCGGTATAGCGGTGAATTTGGGAAAGGAGCTTAAAGTCGTCAAGGCAAAGGGAAGACTTTCGACTTTGAGCGAAAAAACCGGAGGCGGAAGCGATGTTGACGGATGTATGGGAATCGGTCATACACGCTGGGCGACTCACGGAGAACCGTCGGATGCAAATTCGCATCCCCATCTCAGCAAAAATGGGAAGTTTGCTGTGGTACACAACGGAATCATTGAAAATTACTTAAAGCTAAGAGATTATCTTGAGGGCAAGGGCTTTGAATTTTTGTCCGAGACAGATACCGAGGTTGTTGCTCACTTGTTTGAGTATTATTACAACGGTAATCTTCTTGATACAATGATTAAGGTCATCGGAAAGGTTAATGGCTCATATGCTCTTGGGGTTTTGTGTGATGACTGCCCTGACAGCTTTATTGCAGTCAGAAAGGACAGTCCTTTAATCGTAGGACTTGGTGAGGGTGAGAATTTTATCGCATCTGATATACCTGCTGTGCTTTCGCATACAAAAAATGTGTATTTCCTCGAAGATAACGAAATCGTTGAGCTTAAAAAAGACTCTGTAAAAGTATACAATATGGACAAAGAGGAAATCCAAAAAGAGCCCTATGAGGTGAAATGGGATGTTGCAGCCGCTGAAAAAGGCGGATACGAGCATTTTATGTTTAAGGAGATTATGGAACAGCCTAAAGGCATCAGAGACACTCTCAGTCCACGCATAAAGGACGGAAAAATCGTTCTTGATGACATAAGCCTTACGGCTGAATATATAAGGTCTGTGAGCAAGCTTTATATAGTTGCTTGCGGAAGTGCATACCATGCCGGTGTTGTGGGGAAATATACTATAGAAAAGCTTACAAGAAAGCCTGTTGACGTAATGATTGCGTCGGAATTCAGATATTGTTCTCCGATTGTCGATGAAAACACACTTGTAATAATCATCAGTCAGTCGGGTGAAACTGCCGATACTCTTGCGGCAATGAGAGAGGCAAAAAGGCTGGGGGCGAAAACTATTGCAATAGTAAATGCGGTAGGAAGCTCAATTGCCCGTGAGGCAGACAGCGTGCTTTATACATGGGCAGGCCCTGAAATTGCGGTTGCCACTACGAAGGCGTACAGTACACAGCTTAATGCACTTTATCTTATAGCTCTTCATATGGCTGATGTATTGGGAACTATAAGCGAAGAGAAAAGAAATGCTATAGTAAAAGCTCTTGATGAGCTTCCGGAGGCAGTGGAAAAAATTCTTGAAAGCAAAGAAAAAATTCAGTACTGTGCTTCAAGATATTATAACAGCAAGAGTGTATTTTTCCTTGGAAGGGCACTTGACTATGCGATTGCACTTGAAGGCTCTTTAAAGCTTAAGGAAATTTCATATATACATTCGGAGGCATATGCTGCAGGTGAGCTTAAGCACGGTACGATTGCACTTATAGAAAAAGGAACTTTAGTGGTTGCAATCTGTACGGTTGAAGAGCTTTTTGAAAAAATGCTCAGCAATATAAAAGAGGTAAAAGCAAGAGGTGCCGTTGTTATTGCAATAGCAAAGGAGGGGCATACCGATATAGAGAAGGAAGCGGACCATGTTATATATGTTCCGGACACCGATGAGACGATTATGCCGTCAGAGGTCGTAGTTCCTCTTCAGCTCTTTGCGTATTATGTTGCTTCGCTTAAAGGACTTGACATAGATAAACCGAGAAACCTTGCAAAATCGGTGACGGTTGAATAAAAATTTTAAAAGACAGCTTTGAATTGTAAGCACAGAGCTGTCTTTTTTTGTTGCAGAAATTTCCGATTAGTTAAAAAATAAAAAAGTATCTAAAAGTAAATAATAGTAATTTAAGAAGATAATTTGTATTGCAAAAAAAAGATTTTTGTGGTATAATCTTATGAGTTAAATTTAAGAGCCGTTAATATAGCCTGAAAATAAAACTAACTTGTCAGGTTGTGCGGCGGAATGGAGTAGTTATGGAAAACCAGAACAATTTTAAGCCGTATGTTCCGGCAGAAAAAATTACGCCGGAAATTACGGTTACGTCAATAATTATGGGTATAATTCTTGCGGTGGTTTTTGGTGCGGCAAATGCTTATCTCGGACTCAGAGTAGGTATGACTGTTTCTGCATCAATCCCTGCGGCGGTTATAGCTATGGGTGTTATCCGTGTTATAATGCGTAAAAATTCGATACTTGAGAGTAACATTGTGCAAACAGTAGGTTCAGCAGGTGAATCCCTTGCGGCAGGTGCTATTTTTACACTTCCGGCACTCTTTTTGTGGGCGGCT
>JAZQLM010000279.1:0-2251 GCA_045542655.1 Clostridia bacterium
GTGTTGACCTTAAGGAAAATACTGACCTTTATCCTCTTCACAGCTTTGAAGAGATTGCCGCATACTGCAAAAAACACGATTTAAGACTTTGGCAGTATGTTGAGGAAATTGAGGGTAAAGAGATAAGAAGCTTTCTTGCAAAAGTTTGGGAAACAATGAAAGCCAGCATAAAATCAGGACTTTCGGACACCGGACATCTTCCGGGGGTACTTAATGTACAGAAAAAGGCAAAATATCTGTTTGAACAACGTCATATTGATGAGAGTAATGAAACAAAGGAAAACAGACTTGTCTGCTCCTACGCATTTGCGGTAAGCGAGCAAAATGCCTGCTGTGAAACTATTGTTACTGCACCAACCTGCGGTGCAAGCGGTGTTCTGCCTGCAGTTTTATTCTATGAGCAGGGGAAAAAGGGCTTTAGTGATGATGAAATAATAAATGCACTTGCGACCGCCTCGGTTATAGGAAATCTTATAAAGACAAATGCTTCTATAAGCGGTGCAGAATGTGGTTGTCAGGCGGAAATTGGTTCGGCCTGTTCGATGGCGGCTGCTGCACTTGGTGAGCTTTTCTCTATGAGCCTTGAACAAATCGAGTATGCCGCTGAGGTTGCACTTGAACATCACCTCGGACTTACCTGTGATCCGATATACGGACTTGTGCAGATACCATGTATAGAGCGAAATGCCGTTGCGGCAATGCGTGCGATTAATGCGGTAAACCTTGCTAACTTCCTTACAAATACAAGAAAAATTTCTTTCGACTTAGTAGTTCAGACTATGTATGAAACAGGGATTGACCTTTCAAAAAGCTACCGTGAAACCAGCGAAGGCGGTCTTGCTAAGCTTTATCAATCTATTTAAAACAAAAGGGAATGTTAAAAGTATTCGGTCTTTTTACGGACTGACGGCTCTAACATTCCCTTATTTTTTATTCCTTTATATTTTGCAGAGCAATTGCAAGCTGTGCAGGACACGATGTTCCACGTCCACGGCAATCAATTTCTTTTGTTTTTTCTATTATATCATCAATTTTCATTCCCTCTGCAAGAGCCGAAATTCCTTGAGTGTTACCGTGACAGCCTCCGTTGAATTTAATATTATAAACTCTTTCTCCGTCCGAGTCAAAGCTTATCTCTCTCGAACAGGTTCCTTTTGTATTGTATACATAATGTTTCATAATCAGATTTCCTTTCGTAATTTTTTACACCAATGGATAGTATAAAACATTTTTTTCGTTTTGTAAATAGAAGTTTTTAAAATTTATAAATAGAAGTTTTTAAAATTTTCATTGACTTTATGGGGATTTGGTATTAAAATTATGATAGGAAAAATTTTACCATTATAAAAGGAGAGACTGAATTGAAGAAATTTAAAATATTTTTTATTGTATTTTCGCTAATAGTAAATTGTACAGTATTTGCGTATGATGAATGGTTTGACGGTGAAGTCTCGGAAGAATCCGATTGGACTGTCATTGCAAGCGGCTATTGCGGAGATGAGTATTACTGTGATGATTATGGTAATTATACATGGGGCGGTAACCTCAGATGGACTCTCTATGAATCGGGCAGACTGGTTATAAGTGGCAGCGGCGGTATTGGCTATAAATATGGAGAGTACGGAAATTACTGCGACAGGTGCTGGCAGACGCATAGGTTATGGGAAGGGCATTATGTTGACGGATATACGCCAAAGAACGATTATGGAGATTATGGAGATTATGAATATATCAATCCTAATGAAATAATATATTTCGGAGGTATGGTAAAATCAATTGAGTTCAGCGGAGATATTACATCAATCGGTATGAGCGCATTTATGGAGTTTACCGCTCTTGAAAGTATTGAAATTCCCGAAAGTGTGACTATGATAGACAGTGGTGCGTTTGAATACTGCACTTCTCTTACAAGTATAACTATTCCAAGCGGAGTTACATCTTTAGATGAAACATTTATGGAATGTACTTCACTTGAAACGGTTGTGCTGCCCGACAGTGTAAGTTCTATTACCGGCAGTGTATTTAGGGGCTGTATCTCGCTTTGTGATATTCAGATTTCGGAAGATAATCCCTATTTTACATATGACAGTGAAAGTGGCTGTATTTTAACCAAGGACAAAACAGGTATTGTCTATGTTCCCTCGGATATAAGCGGCAGCTTTGAAATTCCCGAAGGTGTAACAACAATATCCGATAATCTTTTTTATAATAATTCAAAGCTTACCTCTGTAACAATTCCCGACAGTGTTAC
>JAZQLM010000280.1:0-4686 GCA_045542655.1 Clostridia bacterium
ATAAAAAAATTTAAAAATTTCCCAAAAATGGGTTGACAAATTCTAAAACCTATGTTAATATATAAATATCCCAAAACTGAGATAAATATTTAAATCCTACAATAAACGGGACATATATAAATTTTTTTATAAATAATATCCCAATAATGGGATGAAATATCAATAAAGTCAATATAAGAAAGGGGGCGACATATGAGGAAATGGGAGATTGTAAAGAAATCAGGGCTATGGAAGTTGATAAAAGAGCTAATAAAAAAGACCTATATGTGCTTAATGAAAAACGGAAGTGGCTTAAGAAGTTTTCGGGGGAGTATACCAAGGAGCTGATTGGTGATTGCACGATGCCGGGGTGCAGGAATAAGATTTACGAGGATAATGAATATTATAATGATGATTCCGGTAATATTTTCTGCAGCAGGGAATGTGTTTTTGAGTGGTACGGAATTTCGTTAAATTCATAGCCGATTTGAAATATTTAGTTAAAGGAGGAAATTAAAAATGAAGATACCTAAAATATTTTACGGACTTGTGACAAAAAAATTGCTTAGAAAGGAGCTTGCGGCACTTCTTCTGAAAAATGAGCATTTAAAGTCACGGCTTATAAAGTACAGGGAAAGAGAGGAGGGCTTCAAGGAGCTTATTAAGCTCTACGGTGCGGTGATTGCCTATCTTGGTGCTTCGGTGGAGGTCAAAAAAAGTGTTGACGGGAAAGGCTTTGAAGAAAAAATGGGCGAAATGCTTTCACTTCTCCGCAGCGAAAAATGACACTATGAACAATAAACCCGATGAAAAACAAACTAAAAAAAAGAGAACTTCCTCTAAGTGGGAAGAAATAATAGGAAAACTTACATATATAACTGCATTAAAGCTTAGCGGAGTAAGTGATGATGAGCTTTGTTCAAGGCTGAATATAAGTAAAGCTACGTTTCGCAAATATAAAGAAAAATATCCACAATTTAAAGAAGCGGTAAGTATAGACCGTGAAGTTGCGGACGGTATGGTTGAGGCGGCTCTTTTAAGAAGCGCTACAGGCTATACGGTGACTTCGAGGAAAATATACAAGCTGAAAAATACCTACTATGATGACAGAGAAAAAAAGGTGGAGGAAGAACGACTTGAATATGCCGATGAAGAACAGAGAGTTCCGCCCAATCTTTCTGCTCAGACCTTCTGGCTAAAAAATAGGCGGCCGGAGCTTTGGAGTGATAAGAGCGACAAGGACCGCAGAGATAATGATGCCGGTGGGGACGGAGGAATTGTTATTCTTCCGGCAGATGGCTTTGATGTATTGGAGGTGGCTGATGAAGAATGATGGAGCAAAGTAAAGGTAAAGTCCAAAATATTATCTGGCGGCCACAGCCAAGACAAGCGGAATTTATGTCGAGAAGCGAATACGAAGCACTTTACGGCGGTGCGGCAGGCGGCGGCAAGTCGGATGCACTTATAATCGAGGCACTCAGACAGGTACACATACCGCATTATAAGGCACTTATTTTAAGAAAAACATATCCACAGCTTTCAGAGCTTGTAGAAAAGTCAAGAAAATACTATCCAAAGGCAGTAAGCGGAGCGGAGTTTAACGAAACAAAGCATATGTGGACGTTTCCGTCGGGTGCAAAAATTTATTTCGGTTCAATGCAACATTCCAAGGACAAAATTCAGTATCAGGGAAAAGCGTATGACTTTATAGCCTTTGATGAGCTGACACATTTCAGTTGGGAGGAATACAGCTATCTGTTTTCAAGAAACCGACCAAACGGGAAGGGGACAAGGGTATATATACGAGCTACCGCAAACCCCGGAGGAATAGGTCATTCGTGGGTTAAGGAGCGTTTTATAACAGCTGCACCGCCAAACACAACGGTGACGGAGGAGTATACGGTAAAGCTTCCGTCAGGAGGCGAAAAGAGGCTGGAGAGAAGTAGAATTTTTATTCCATCGACTGTCTTTGACAACGCCGCTCTTTTAGATGCAGAGCCTGATTATCTTGCAAATCTTGCAATGCTTCCCGATGCGGAAAAGAATGCACTTTTATACGGCGATTGGGACAGCTTTTCGGGACAGGTTTTCTCAGAGTGGAGAAACGATTCAACGCATTATACTGACAGAATAAACACTCACGTAATATCGCCCTTTAAGATTCCTGAAACTTGGAAAATTTACAGGGGCTTTGACTGGGGTTATGCAAGACCGTTTTCGGTAGGGTGGTATGCTGTAGACCACGACAAACGTATCTATCGGATTAAAGAATTGTATGGCTGTACATCATCACCGAATACGGGAGTAAAATGGGAGCCTGAAAGACTTGCTGCAGAAATAAGAAAAATTGAGGACGAGGATGAAAACCTTAAAGGAAAAAGGATAACAGGGATTGCCGATCCTGCAATTTTCTCGGACGACCGAGGTGCAGATACTTCGGTTGCGGCTCTGATGGAGAGAAGCCGGATATACTTTGAAAAGGGAAATCACGACCGCCTTGCAGGGAAAATGCAGGTACATAACCGCTTAAAATTTGACGAAAACGGAATACCTATGCTGTACATTTTCTCAACCTGTAGGCATTTTATAAGAACCGTGCCGGCACTTTGCTACAGCGAGGTAAATGTTGAGGATATAGACACAGCCGCAGAGGACCATATCTATGATGAGCTTAGGTATGTGCTTATGGAATATATTATTTCACCTAAGGAAAAAGTCAACAAAAAACCTGCCGGCTTTAATCCGTTGGGGACGGAGGAAAATGTGAGGTATGGGTTTTATAATATGGGGGTACTGAAAACTTAAATTGAAATAAAACAAAAACGGGAGGATTATTATGGAAAATAAAAAAGAAAAAAAGCTGCCTGTAGGACGTGCCGAAATTGAAGTAGCGGCAGGTATATTAAACGAGTACAAGGCGGCAAAAGCGACTCTTGAATCGAGGATAATTGAGGAGGAAAAGTGGTGGAAGCTGAGGCATTGGGAAATTTTCGGTTCACCAAATTCACCGGAACGCCCCGAGCCTGTTTCGGCGTGGATGTTTAATTCAATAGCAAACAAGCACGCCGATGCAATGGATAACTATCCTGAAACAAATGTGCTTCCGAGGGAAAAACGTGACGAGGAGGAAGCGGAGCTTCTTTCAAAAATTATACCCGTAATTATCGAAAACAATGGTTTTGAAGAAACCTACTCAGATGCGTGGTGGTATAAGCTCAAGCACGGAACAGCAGCTTACGGTGTATTCTGGAATGAGCAAAAAGGTGCAAAAGGGGACATAGATATAACGAGGATTGACCTTTTAAACCTTTTCTGGGAACCCGGTGTATCGGATATTCAGAAAAGCTCAAATCTGTTTATAGTTTCCCTTGAAAATACAGATGTATTAAGAAAGCGTTATCCTAATAAAGTGATAGTTCAGGACGGACAAACCCTTGATGTAAAGCAGTATGCTTATGATATATCAGCAAATACGGGAGATAAGAGTGCGGTTATTGACTGGTACTACAAAAAAACGGATGAAAACGGAAAGACGGTACTTCATTTTTGCAAATTCGTAGGAGGGGAAGTCCTTTTTGCCACTGAAAATGAGGAGGAATTTAAGGAAAAAGGTCTTTACGACCACGGTAAATATCCTGTGGTGTTTGATAGAATGTATCCGCTTGAAGGTACGCCTTGCGGCTTCGGACTTATTTCGGTAATGAAAAGTCCGCAGATGTACATTGACCGTCTTAATCAGGCAATTCTTGAAAATTCCGTAATGTCGGCAAGAGTACGTTATTTTGCTAAAGCAGGAAGTGGAATTAATGAAGACGAATTTCTTGACTGGTCAAAACCTATTGTACACGTTGAAGGCTCTATTGATGAGGAGCGTCTGAGACGGATTGATGTATCCCCTGTTTCGGGAAATGTACTCAGCGTACTTTCAATGAAAATTGATGAGCTTAAAGAAACAAGCGGAAACAGAGATTTTTCTCAAGGCTCTACCAGTGCGGGCGTTACTGCCGCTGCTGCTATTGCGGCTCTTCAGGAAGCAGGAAATAAAACCAGCCGCGATTTAATTGAATCATCCTACAGGGCTTATACAAAAATCGGTTACCTGATTATTGACCTTATAAAGCAGTTCTATGACAAGGAACGCTGTTTCCGTATAACAGGTGATGACGGTAAGTTTATATATGTAAATTATAGCAGTGCAAAGGGGACGGAGAGTAAAGGGGACGAGGAAAGCATATTTGATATTGCAATTAAGCCGCAGAAAAAGAGTACATATTCAAAGCTCTCGCAAAACGAACTGGCAAAAGAAATGTATAAGCTTGGTTTCTTTAATCCTCAGTATAGTAAGCAATCTCTTGCGGCGATTGAAATAATGGATTTTGACGGTAAGGCACAGGTTAAAGAGGAGATAAAAAGGATAAAATCAGAATTTGACCGTGAAAATGAAAAAAAGCAGGAGCAGGAACAAAATTAATTCATATAGATTGGAGGTGCAAAAGTGACGGAGGTGATTTGCAGAAAAGACGGTGATAACTATTATATAAGGGCAGAGGGACATTCGGGGTATGCACCCGAGGGGAGGGATATAGTATGTGCTGCCATAAGTGTGCTGATTATGTCGGCGGCAGCAACACTTGAGCGGACAGAGGAAATACGGCTTAAACGGGCGGTGGTAAGAAAGGGTTTTGCAGAGCTTGAGTTTTCGGGAGA
>JAZQLM010000281.1:0-1939 GCA_045542655.1 Clostridia bacterium
CAAGTCAGAAAAGCATTGCTAAGTCATTTGAGTCACTCGAACCAAAGGGAACAAAGTGGCATTGGTTCGGCTGGGTTGGTATGGCAGGTAACTATCTTTTGATGATGTTTTATACAACTGTTACAGGCTGGATGTTTGCATATTTCTTTAAAACCTTAAAAGGCGACTTTATAGGAAACAATGCCTGGCAGATAAGCGAGCAGTTTGTTCAGCTTAATGCAAATCCGTATATAGTTGTCGGTTTTATGGTATTGTCGGTAGTATTGGGCTTTTTAATCTGTTCACTCGGACTTAAAAAAGGTGTTGAGAAGGTTACTAAATTTATGATGCTTGCACTTCTTGCGATTATTGTTGTGCTTGCAGGTTATGTAATTACACTCCCCAATGCAGGCGAAGGTCTTAAATATTATCTTGTGCCGGATTTTAAACGTATGATGGAAAACGGAATAGGAGATGCTGTTTTTGCGGCACTCGGACAGGCTTTCTTTACCCTTTCTATCGGAATGGGTTCAATGGCGATTTTCGGAAGCTATATAAGTAAGGAACGCAGACTTTTGGGCGAGTCGGCTTCAATTGCACTTCTTGATACTTTTGTTGCATTTGTGGCAGGAATTATAATTATTCCATCGTGCTTTGCATTTAACCTTAATCCGGGTGCAGGACCGGGACTTATTTTCCAGACCTTGCCCAATGTATTCAATGCGATGAAGGGCGGTCAGGTATGGGGATGTCTGTTCTTTGTGTTTATGATTTTTGCGGCAATGTCAACAGTTGTAGCTGTGTTTGAAAATATAATTTCGTTTGGTATGGAGCTTGGTGGTTGGAGCAGAAAGAAATCCTGTGCGATAAATTTAGTTTTAATGATTATTCTCTCTCTTCCCTGTGCACTTGGCTTTAATGTGCTTGCAGGGATTACACCGCTTGGTGCAGGAAGCACAATCCTTGACTTAGAGGACTTTATTATTTCAAATAATATACTGCCCTTAGGCTCACTTGTATATGTTTTGTTCTGTACATCAAAAAAATATGGCTGGGGCTGGAATAACTTCTTAAACGAGGTGAACACAGGAAAAGGAATTAAATATCCGAAATGGCTTTATGTATATGCAAAATATATACTCCCGATAATTCTTGTAATACTGTGGCTTCAGGGCTATATTTCCAAATTCTTTATGTAAACAAATTAAGCGGCGAAAAGAGGTTTTTGAATAATGAAAAAATTTGACGGAATTTTATTTGCATCAGACCTTGACGGAACACTCCTCAGAAGGGATAAGTCTGTATCGGCTGAAAATCTTAAGGCAATTGAATATTTTAAATCTGAGGGAGGTATATTTACCTTTGTTACAGGACGTATTCCCCCTGCAACAAAGCATATTTTTGATGTTGTGGAAACGAATGCACCCTGTGGCTGTGCTAACGGCGGCTGTATATATGATTACAGGACGGATGAGCTTTTGTGGACAATGGATATTTCGCCGTCTGTTATGGAGCTGGTCGAATATGTTGAAGAAAATATTCCGTTTGTCGGTATAGAAATATGTATGTTTGACAAAATATATTTCTACCGCAAAAATTCGTCTACCGAAAATCACCGTTTAAATGAAAAATTACCTGATTTGTCCTGTCACTTTAGCGACATAAATGAACCTGTTTCAAAAATACTCTTTGCGGATGATGACGAAGAACATCTTGATACGCTTGCAAGGGAGCTGAGTACTCATCCGGCGGCGAAAAATTTTGACTTTATCCGTTCGGATAAGGAGTATTATGAAATTCTTCCCAAAGGTGTAAGCAAAGGTCTCTTGATTGAGAAAATTGCAGAAATAATGGGCATTGATATGAAAAAATGTATTGCAATCGGGGATAATGAAAATGATATTTCAATGATAAAACGTGCCGGTCTTGGAATTGCAAGTCGGATCGTAGCCATGTCGTT
>JAZQLM010000282.1:0-5935 GCA_045542655.1 Clostridia bacterium
TAAGGGCTGGAGCGGAAGAAGTGTCGGAAAGCCTGTTACCGAGGCGGGTCTCTCAGGTCCTCAGGAGGCTTTTAACGAAATTGTTATGACCAACATCGGTCTTATCCGAAAAATCCTGAAAGATCCCAATCTTGTTGCAGAAAATATTCCGGTCGGGACAAAGAGCAAGACGCCCTGTGCTCTTATGTACTTAAACGGGGTGACGAACAAATCCCTTGTGGACGAGGCAAGGAAACGGCTGTCGGGAATAAACACAGAATACATTTTCTCGTCACAGGATATAGAGATGTTTATTGAAAATTCAACATTTTTCCCGTTGCCACAGATAATAAAAACTGAACGCCCCGACCGTGCGGCATCTATGCTTGCTGACGGAAAGGTTATAATTATCGTTCAGGGAAGTCCATTTGTTCTTGTTCTTCCCGGAACTGCAATTGACTTAGTTGAAGCCTCCGAGGATAATTATGTGAGGGTTGTGGAAGCAAATTTTATGCGGTGTGTAAGGCTTCTCGGCATAATTCTATCCATATTTCTTCCCGCCTCGTTTGCCGCCTCGGTTCTTTATCATCACGACACAATCCCGACCGACCTTTTGTTTGCCGTTGCCGCAACAAGGGAGCAGATGCCGTTTCCTGTAGTCTTGGAGCTTGTGATTATGATACTTGCCTTTGAGCTTATTAAGGAAGCCTCAATCCGCATCCCCGATCCCATTGGTTCAACGCTTGGTATTGTGGGCGGTCTTATTTTAGGTCAGGCGGCGACTGCGGCAGGGATTGCAAGTCCGCTCCTCATTATAATTGTTTCAATCGCAGGTCTCGGAACATTTGCCGTTCCGTCCCTTTCACTTTCGAGAGCCTTATCCGTTCTACAGCTTGTGTTTGTATTCTTTGCGGCGGCAGGCGGTTTCCTTGGGATAGCCTTTGCTGTTTATCTTGCACTTGTCTATCTCTCGTCACAGAAATCGGTGGGCGTCTCATTTCTTTCTCCCTTTGCTCCAATGACAGGGGGAGCGGCAAGAAAATCGCTCTTTGTAAGGCCTGTGTGGAGAAGAGAACAGCGTCCCGAAAATTTAAAGCCACGTCAGACAGAAAAGCAACCCGACATAAGTATGGAATGGCGTAGGAAATAGTATAATTCTCTGAAAGGAAATTATTAATATGAATGAAAAGTACAAATTCGGCGGCTTTGAGCTTGCCTCACTTACGGTAAATCTTATTATCTACAAGAGCTTTACCGATATACCAAGGCGTTTTTTAGAGGGGGGAGGTTCTGCGGCGTTTCTTTCTGCCCTGATTTCGGGAGCAGCAGCATACCTTATCATCTGGTTTTTACCTGTAATCTATAACGAGACCAAGACAGAGAGTATTTTTGAGCTTTTGGAAAAACGTTTTTCTAAAGCGGTATCGGCACTTGCAGGGCTTGTTATTTCGGCATATATAATCCTTTCTGCCGCAAACGCACTTGAGGGCATAGCGGTGTTTTCAATAATCTCGGCATACCCCTCAGCACCCTTTGTCTATATAGGATTATTTTTTGCCGTTGCCGCCGTCCTTGCAACACTCAGGGGAATGAACGGAATAATCCGTGTGCATAGTCTTGTTGTGCCGTTTTGTGTTATTCTTAACCTTGTACTGCTTCCCTCGGTTTTTAAATCCGCCGATATAAACAATCTTTTTCCACTTATGGGGAGGGGTACTTTTGTGGTTTTTAAAACCGCATTTTCAAATATTTCGTATTATCTCGATTTTATCCTTATTTTTCTTATTAACCCTTTTTATAAAAATGGCAAAGGGCATACAAAAATTATCCGTCTTTCGGGAGCGGCAGGTATTTTAGTCAATCTTTTTATAATTTTATGTGCAAACCTTATACTTCCTCAGCCTGTATCCTCGGAAATTAAATTTCCTCTGTATCAGCTTATGAAGACGGTATATTTCGGAAGATTTTTTCAGAGGATTGACGCTGTATATTTGTTTTCGGTTTCCCTTTCGGCTATGGCATTTATCTCTTTTTCGGTGTTTCTGGTCAGCAATATTTTCAAAAAGGTCTTTTCCTTAAATGCAGGCAGACCGCTTGCACCGACAGTCTCTGCTTCTGTGCTTCTGCTTTCACTTATAATTTACAAAAACACCTTCCCGTCAATAAAGGCACTTACGGGAATTTTTGAAGCGGCGGCAGTTTTACTGATTGCCCTGATACCGTTTTTCTCACTTAAAAACCGCAAAGGTGGTGTAAAAGATGATAAATAGAGCAAAAAAGCTTATAGCTGTCCTGACCGTATTTTCTCAGATTCTTCTTTGCTCGTGCTATGATGCAGGAGATGTTGAGGAAACATCATATCTTATCGCACTCGGAATAGACAAGGTAAAATCTGATGATACCAAGGGTACAGGCTTTTCATATACCTTTCAGCTTGCCGCACCTCTTAAAAGCTCCGGCGGCGGCGAGGAAACAGGCGGCGAAGGTGGTGAGGACGAGAAAAAAAATACAGAGAGCGATGATAAAAAGGAAAGAATTTACGACAGCAAAAATCCGACCGTAAACAATATTGTAATAGCCGCTCCTGATTTTTATACCGCAAAAAATATGCTGGCAAACTATATGAGCAAAAAGCTCAATATGTCGCATCTTAAAATGATTGTTTGTGCAAGGGACGTTGCAATAGACTCATTTAAGGAACATTCCGAGCTTTTTTCAAGGGAAAGGGAAATCCGTCCCGGAACATTCCTTTGTGTCTCGGAGGGGCGTGCGGAGGCGTTTTTAAAAGCGGTTAATCCGGAGCTTGAGGGGAATACGGCTAAATACTATGAGCTTGTAAACTCTGATAAAACCCTTGTTTATGCACCCGTAAAAAGACTCGGCGATTTTTCAAACGACTCGGCAATACTTGATAAAAGTGCCGTCCTGCCCCTTGCTCGGCTTTCGGAGGCGGAAGCCTCATCTGAGCTTAAAGTAGCCGATGCCAAATCGGGAAGGCTTGTCAAAAGCAGTATAAGCCGTATTTCAGGGGCAAAGCCGGAGCTTTGGGGAATGGCATTTTTCAGTGATGGAAAGCTAATTGCCGAGACAGACGGCACAATGGCATTAATGTACAATATTTTGACAGGTCACACAAAACAGCTCGTTTTCTCGGTAACATCTCCCTTTGACGAAAGTGATAGCCTTACCTTTAAATGCAAAATTGAGGGAAAACCCTCAATTTCCGTTCAGGACGAAGCAGACTCTTCACCAAAAATTTTTGTTCAGGTAAATGCCTTTACCGAATATATGGGGGCAAGGCTTCCCAATGGCTACAAAAGCTTTTCTGAGCTTAACAACACCGCACGCTCTGCTCTTGAGAAGGAAATCGAAAGCTTTATGATAGAAACCGCTCAAAAATACAACGCCGATGTCCTGAAAACAGGCAGATTGGTTAAGAAAAATTACCTTACGGAAAAAAGCTTCGATAATATAAGCTGGCAGAAAAAATATAAAAACGCCGACTTTTCGGTAAAGGTATTCCTTACCGATAACGGTGTTTCAATGTTTTAAGAGTTTAGCAGAAAGAGAGGTGCCTTATGCCCGTTTTTTATAAATATCTGTTTCTTATTTTTATCGTTTTCAGCACTGTCTACCTCTTTGGCCTCCTCAAAGAAGAAAAAAACAAACACAATTACTTGGGGATTGCAGGTGTTCTTCTCCTCCAATTTGGGCTGATTTTACTGTATTTGTTTAATAATGGTAAATTCTGACAAAATAATTATCCAATTTTTGTTAATTTTTTAGTTGTCGAATTATATGAAATTTATTGACAAATAATGGAAAATATATTAGAATTATATCATAAAACAAAATAAAAGAACAAAAAATTGTTTAGGAGGTCGTTTTATGAAACAATATGGAATTACAAGAGAAGTGGATAATTTAGGCAGAGTAGTTATTCCGAAGTCAATCAGAACTGAACTGAAGCTTGAAGCAGGGGAGAAGCTCTGTGTTTACAGAGAAGGAAACAAAATTATTATTGAAAAATACGGCGAGCTTTCAGGCGGCATTACAAGAGACCTTGATTCACTCGGACGTGTGGTTGTTCCGAAAACAATGAGATGTGAGCTTGGAATTGATACAGGAGACAAAATTTCGGTTTACAGAGAAGGAGACAGAATTATAGTTGAGAAATATAATCCTTTTTGTACCTTTTGCGGAGGAGAAGAAAATACGGTTGTGTTCTGCAACAAAATAATCTGTGCGGAATGTGTTGAAAAAATAAAAGAAATGTAAATAAAAAGGGCAGGATTTTACATCTGCCCGTTTTTTATATTTTTAAAATTACTTATTTTTAATCTCCGAAAGAGAATCTCTGATTTCTTCAAGAAGAGTAACCTCTGCTGATTTTTCCGCAGGCTTTTCTTCAACGATTTCTTCTACCTTCTTGCGTTTGAAGGCATTTATCAGCTTAACGATAAAGAAAAGACAAACAGCGATAACGACAAAGTTTACAAGGTTCTGAATAAATGCACCATAGCAGATTTCGGACTTTCCCACAACAACCTTTAAGCCTGTAAAATCTCTGCCGCCGATTATAATTCCGATGATTGGCATTAAAACATCTTTTACTATAGAGTTTACTACGGTAGAAAAAGCAGTGCCTATCATAAGACCTATTGCAAGGTCAAGCATATTGCCCTTGAGTGCAAATTCCTTAAATTCATTAATTATTTTTTTCATAAAAATTTCTCCTTAGCTCAGCGGCAAATCCTTTTCGCCGCCACATATTGTATATTTATTTTTATTATACAATACTTTTGTCGAAATTTCAATCCTTTTTTGTTTTTATGAAAAAGGGAATTTTAATTCGTCTGTTATTTTAAAAGGTTTCAATAGCATACTGAAGCTGGTCATCGACCTCTTCCTTCATTTCGCACATTGTGGTATAAAGTGAGAGCTGTGTTGTCTTGTCGAGTACTCCGTAGGGGTATAGCTCTTTCTTTAACTCCTGATAGGTATGAACGGCAAGCTTTAGGTTTTCGTCAAACACGTCATTTATATCACCTATATAAAGTCCCATATATTCGAGCATTTTCTTTGCTGTTTCAATCTGCGGTGCGGTGTCCCCTATTTTAAAGGTATCGTTATAGTTAAATTCCCCGAACATAAGGGCGTCAACTTCCTTAAAGGAATTTTCCACAAGTGCATCGGGGGTTATTCCGATTTTGTTTATATTATTTCCAAGAGGTGTAAGATAATAAGCAGTAGTATATTTGATAACACCGCCGTTTTCGAGCTGACCTATTGTTTGAACAGTACCCTTTCCGAATGAATTTGTACCGATAATTTTTGCTTTTCCGTTTTCGGAAAGAGCGGCAGCAAGCACTTCTGAGGCACTTGCACTCATTCCGTTTAAGAGAACTCTTATATCGTAGTCGGTATCTTTTCCTGTTGCGGTATAAACACGGTTAAAAAGCGGAACCTTATGGTCCTCGGAGGTAATAACCGCTCCGTCAGGCAAAAATCTGTCTGCAATTCTTACCGCAGAGTCAAGATAACCACCGCCGTTGTTTCTTAAATCAATAATGATGTTTTTTACACCATTTTTATCCGCTTCAGCCATTGCTTCCTCAAAGTATATATCCGCATTATCCGTAAAGGAATAAAGCTGAATATAAGCAATTTTTTCGTCCTCACCGTCAATCAGCTCATATTCAACAGGATTTGATACAACCTTTTCTCTCGTTATGGTAAATGTAAGGTAGCCGTTTATTGAAGAACGCCATATTTTAACGGTTACATCTGTTCCTGCCTCGCCTCTTATATATTCAATTGCCATATCGAGGTCCATATTTTCAAGGGAAATTCCGTCCGCTTCAACGATTATATCGCCGGCTTTTATACCTGCTTTTTCGGCAGGGGTATCGGGGATAGGCTGTGAAACGAGGATTTTTCCGTCCCTTGCAAGAAC
>JAZQLM010000283.1:0-4543 GCA_045542655.1 Clostridia bacterium
GACTTAAATACCGCATCAGCACCTCTTCTTTCATATATTTCGGGTATAAATTCGTCTATTGCCTCAAACATAGTCAAATACAGAGAGGAAGAGGGCAAATTTACCTCCCGTGCTCAGCTTAAAAAGGTTTCAAAGCTTGGTCCTAAAGCATTCGAGCAGTGTGCAGGATTTTTAAGAATAACGGACGGCAAGAATATTCTGGATAATACCTCGGTTCACCCCGAATCCTATGCCGCTGCCGAGAAATTACTTGAAATTACCGGTTACAGCCTTGATGATGTTAAATCGGGAAATCTGTCGGGGCTTGAAAGTAAGGTAAAATCAATGAATGTTACCTCGGTTGCCGAACAGCTCGGAATAGGTGTTCCTACACTTTACGATATAATTTCGGAAATGCAAAAACCGGGACGTGATCCCCGTGAAAATATTGAACAGCCTGTTTTAAGAAGCGATGTAATGAGTATGGAGGACTTAAAGCCCGATATGATACTCACAGGAACGGTAAGAAACGTTATCGACTTCGGTGTTTTCGTTGACATCGGTGTCCATCAGGACGGACTTGTGCATATCTCTCAGCTCTCCGATTCATTTGTTAAACATCCTATGGATGTCGTATCAATCGGCGATATTGTTCAGGTTAAGGTCTTAGAAGTCGATACCGCAAAGAAAAGAATTTCCCTCACAATGCGAGGCGTATAACAAGAAATTTAGAGAATAGATGTGATTGTTTATGGAGCGATGTTAAATTGCCCCGAAAGAATTTTTTAAAAATTAATTATTGAAAAATTTAAAATTTGGTTATATAATAAAAGTAGAAAAATGCAAGACCATCAACGGTTATGCCAAATATGTATTATTTAAAAATAACGCACTATTTGACTGTGGGCGTTATTTTTTTATGGGAATTATTATATCATATCGATATTTTTATTTCAAGCATTTTTTATTTTAAAGATAAATTTAACGGTTTATTGAAAGGAGAAATCATAATCTTCTTTAAGTAAGAAAGGCAGAAACTCTGTTTGCGATAATATAGATAGAAAGTTGCTACACTTTTACAACACAGTGAAAAAGGTCCGCAAAATTGCGGACCTTCGTTTTTATACCCCTTGTGTAAAGGTGGGATAGAAATTCGTAGAATTTCACGGGACATTCTTGAATGTCCCCTACATTTTCTTATATGTTGTAAATGTTATATACAGTCCCTTTTCGGTTTTAATCATTTCTTCAAATGCTATTTCCCATTCGGGTGAATTATCAAAGTCTATTATATGTCTGTCGGCTTCAAATTCTTCGTCTATTTTCGTTATATAGGCATATTTACAGTACTTTTCGCCGTAGTTATAGACTCTTTCTCCGCCGATTAAAAATATATCGTCTTCATCAAATTTTTCTTTTGCCTTTTTAATAGCCTCTTCAAGTGATGAGCATACTGTTGCTCCATCTACATTAAAATCGGGATTGGTAGTTAAAATATAATTCTCCCTGTCTGAAAGCGGTTTCTGATTTGGAAGTGAAAGAAAGGTTTCACGTCCCATAATTACTGCTTTTCCGGTTGTTTTTTCCTTGAAAAAACGCATATCCTCTTTTATATGTGTAAGCAGTTTTCCTTTATTTCCAATTCCCCAGTTTCTGTCTGCTGCTGCGATAATATTCATATAATTTTCCTCTTAAATTCAAATTTATATAGCTATAGGTATATTCTTTATCTGCTCGCCTTTTTGATAGTTAGAAAGCTCAAAATCGTCTACCGTAAAGTCATAGAAATCCTTAATATCAGGATTGATTTTAAAGGTAGGTGCATCAAAGCTTTCCCTTTCAATCAGCTCTTTTACAATAGGTATATGTCTGTCATAGATATGTGCATCGGCGATAACGTGGACAAATTCTCCCACCTTAAGTCCCGATACCTGTGCAAGCATATGGATAAGCACTGCATACTGGCACACATTCCAGTTATTTGCCGCAAGCACGTCCTGAGAACGCTGATTAAGTATGCCGTTAAGCTTTCCGTCAGTAACATTAAAGGTCATACTGTAGGCACAGGGGTACAGATTCATTTCAGAAAGGTCAGAGTGATTATATATATTTGTTATAATTCGTCTGCTGTACGGATTGTGCTTCAAATCGTACAAAACCCTGTCAACCTGGTCAAAGTCGCCCTCTTTATAGTGGTGCTTTTGTCTTAGCTGATAGCCGTAAGCCTTACCTATAGAGCCGTTTTCATCAGCCCACTCGTCCCAGATATGAGGCTTTAAATCCTTTATATTATTTGATTTTCTCTGCCATATCCAGAGGATTTCGTCTATTGCACTCTTTAAATAAGTCGGTCTTAAAGTAAGGATAGGAAATTCCTCTTCAAGATTATATCTGTTTACAACACCAAATTTTTTAACGGTATGTGCAGGTGTGCCGTCCTCCCACTTCGGACGGACCTCCTGTTCTTCGTCCGACCAGCCGTTTTCGATTATGTCACGGCACATATTTTTAAAAATTATATCAGCCTTACTCATTTTTATAATCCTTATTATATATCCAAATTTATAACTGTTTTTGCGTGTTCTTCTATAAATTCTCTTCTCGGCTCAACCTTATCACCCATTAAAAGTGTAAATATTTCGTCAGCTCTTCTTGCATCCTCCAAATCAACACGGAGCATAACTCTTCTTTCGGGATCCATAGTAGTTTCCCAGAGCTGTTCGGGGTTCATTTCACCAAGACCTTTATATCTCTGAATGGAAGCATCGGGAATTTCTTCGAGTGCTGCCTTCAAATCCTCTTCATTATAAGCATATTTAAGCTTTTTGCCCTTATAAACCTTATAAAGGGGCGGCTGTGCGATATAAACGTGACCTTCTTGAATAAGAGGACTCATATATCTGAAGAAGAATGTCAGAAGAAGCGTTCTGATATGTGCTCCGTCGACATCGGCATCCGCCATAATAACTACTTTTCCGTATCTTATTTTGCTTACGTCAAAGTCATCGCCAACGCCTGCTCCCACGGCAGTTATAACCGGCAGAAGCTTTTCGTTTGAATAAACCTTGTCAATTCTTGATTTTTCAACGTTGAGCATTTTACCCCAAAGCGGAAGTATAGCCTGAAATCTTCTGTCACGTCCCTGCTTTGCACTTCCTCCCGCAGAGTCACCCTCGACGATATATATTTCGGTATATTCTGTATTTCTTGATGAACAGTCAGCAAGCTTACCCGGAAGCGTTGAGCTTTCAAGAGCGGATTTTCTTCTTGTGTTTTCTCTCGCTCTCTTTGCCGCTTCTCTCGCACGGGAAGCTGTCATAGCCTTATCTATTATAATTTTAGCTATTGCAGGGTTTTCTTCCATAAACTCTGTAAGCTTTTCATTAACCATTTTTTCCACAATGGTTCTCATTTCGCTGTTTCCGAGCTTGGTTTTTGTCTGTCCTTCAAACTGTGCCTCGGTTACCTTAACGCTTATAATACAGGAAAGACCTTCTCTTGTGTCCTCACCGCTTAAGTTTTTGTCATTATCCTTAAGCATTTTATATTTTCTCGCATAATCATTCAGCACTTTTGTAAGCGCTGCTTTAAAGCCGGTTTCATGTGTTCCGCCTTCTGTTGTATTTATATTGTTTGCAAAGCTTTCAATGTTTTCGGTATATCCGTCATTGTACTGCATTGCAATTTCTGCCTCAGAGTTTTCTCTGATGCAATTCACATATATAACATTATCATGAACGGCTTCCTTGTTTCTGTTAAGATACTGAACAAACTCTTTAATTCCGCCTTCATAATGTAGAACCTTTTCCTTTGTTTTTCCTTCTTCATCTTTTCTTTCATCTTTAAGAACAATTTTAACACCTGCATTTAAAAATGCCTGCTCACGAAGTCTGTTTAAAAGTATATCATAATCATAAACAAGTTCTTCAAAAATCTCATAATCCGGCTTAAAGTGAACAATCGTACCTGTTTTGTCGGTTGTTCCCCTTATTTCAAGATCATTAATTTTGTCGCCTCTTTCATATTTCTGATAGTAAACATTTTTACCATCGTGAATTTCAACCTCAAGATATTCGGAAAGGGCATTAACAACAGATGCACCAACGCCGTGAAGACCGCCGGACACTTTATATCCGCCGCCGCCAAATTTTCCGCCTGCATGCAAAACGGTAAAAACAACCTCAACAGCAGGAAGACCTGTTTGCGCCTGAATTCCTGTTGGAATTCCACGGCCGTCATCCTTAACGGTAATTGAATTGTCTTCGTTTATTATTACAGTAATTTCTTTACAATAACCAGCAAGAGCCTCGTCAATTGAGTTATCAACGATTTCGTAAACAAGATGATGAAGACCCCTGGAAGTTGTTGAACCAATATACATTCCGGGCCTTTTTCTTACAGCCTCAAGTCCTTCCAAAACTTGAATTTGGCTCTCATCATAATTGTTTTCAATAGGTACATTTGTAATATTATCCGACATATCCTTCTACCTTCTACCTTTCTAACCCAAATATTTTGGAGTTTAATACAAATTCTAAAAATTAAAACTTTCTGTTCTTTTTAT
>JAZQLM010000284.1:0-4339 GCA_045542655.1 Clostridia bacterium
AGTGCTTCGTTTTTCTCAAGCTCTTTTTTATAGTCATTCTGCAGGGTTTCAATTCTTGTGGAAATCTGGCTTTCAACGGCGCTGTTTTTCTTAACGCCTTTTATCTGCCATGTAATTCCAAAAACCAAAACCAGCACCACTATTGATACAGGGAGCTGAAATCTTAATTTCCTCTGATTCATCAACTGTTCTTTCCTTTCACCATCTGTTCATCTGACTTTTTCTCATCCGTATCAGTTGTTTCTTCTTCCACTGTTTCGGGATTCTGAGGCTTTTCCTCTTCAAACTGGCTTACATAGAGCTTTTCTCCCGTATAATCAATGGTCGCTCTTTCAAATTCCGAGATACTGTCTCTTATAACCTCGGCTATAAATTTCAGCTTATAGCCAATATCGTTTGTATTGCCAAGCTTAATTTTAAGTCTGTTGTCATACAATATAATTATATCCGAAATATCTGTAAAGTCAATAGCTGATGTCATATTTAAAAGACCTAAATTTTCCAGCGAGCTTATACACTCGATAATTTTGGAGTTCTTTTTATCCTCTGTATCAAGAAGTAATTCCCCCGCCTTTGGTTCAAAGGCTTCCGAAAAGCTGCCCTCGCAAAGGTTTTCTTTGTTTTCACCTGTTATTTCAAGCACTTTTGTATTGACGTCGCAAACTGCATACTTGTTCCCGTTTTTTACAACAAACGATGGCTTACATTCTCTCACCCATACCTTTATTTTATTCGGAAAAATTCGTCTTGCATTGGACTCGGAAACATATGGTATTGCCGCAAGATTTTCCTTTATGTCTCTTAAATTTGTTATAAAAATATTGTTTCCCTTTATAACCTTTGCTTTCTTAAGTATTTCCTCCTCAGAAAGTCTCTCATAGCCTACGCATACAATTTCTTTTATATTAAAAAACGGTGCTTTAAATACCGTTATTGTAGACGAAACAGCCACAACAAAAAACAAAAAAATTATCAGCTTTCTTTTAATTCTCTGAAGTCTGCGTTGTTTTTTAAGCTCCGTCTTTCTTCTTTCAAATTCACTCATATTACTTACGACGGCAGTTGAATTTTTTGCCGCTGTTTTTCTCTTAATTCTTATTACTTTCTTTTTTCTCTTTGTTTTTTCAGCTTTCATAAAGCCGTACTCCTTTTGTTATATTTAGCTTGTCCTTGTTTTCTACAATGTTAAAAAGGTGAAAAACACCTTTTTAATTAATAATCTTTCTTTTTATATCTGCACTGAGAGCTGAAAAATCACTTTCGATACTTTCGTAGCCTCTGTCTATATGACCAAGCTCACAAACAATAGTTTTATCAAATGCCGAAAGTCCTGCGACCACCAGTGCCGCTCCGCCTCTTAAGTCACAAGCTGTAACCCTTGCACCCTGAAGAAAATCACAGCCTCTTACAACCGCGACTCTGCCCTCAGCCGTTATATCCGCTCCCATTTTTGTAAGCTCACCTATATGCTTAAAGCGGCTTTCAAATATATTTTCCACAAAAACAGTAGTTCCCTCCGCAATTGCCATAGCAGACATAAAAACCGACTGTGCATCTGTAGGAAACCCCGGATAAGGCGATGTTTTTATCAGCTTTAATGCCGAAAGTCTTTCCCTCATTCTGAGTCTTAAGCTGTCCTCATATGTATCAATCCTGCACCCTGAATCACGGAGCAGAGAAATCTGCTGGCTTATATGACTGCAGCATATATTCTTAATAAGCACATCTCCGCCGCACGCTGCCGCACCGCATAAAAGAGTTGTTGCCACTATCCTGTCCGGTATAACCGAGTATTCTGAGCATCCTAATCTCTTCACACCGTTAATTACAATTCTCGAAGTACCTCCGCCCCTTATGTCAGCACCTATACTGCATAAAAAATTCTGCAAATCTGTTATTTCCGGCTCACATGCCGCATTTTCTATCACGGTTTCGCCGTCCGAAATTGCACAAAGAAGCATTATATTTTCCGTCGCCCCCACACTCGGAAGCTGAAGATTTATCACACACGGCTTTACCTTATCAAGTGAGCAGTATATAAACCCGTTATATTCCTCTATTTCAACACCAAGCTGCTTAAACGCCTTAAGATGAAGGTCGATAGGTCTCGGACCTAACTCACAGCCGCCCGGATAGGTAATCTTTGCCTTTTTATTTTTAGCAAGAATTGCACCCAGAAACATAACCGAAGAACGCATTTCACACATAAGCCGCTCCGGTATCTCGCTCTTGTCTGCATTTTCAGCATTTATATATACTGTACGCTCGCCTCTGTCGTATACACATTTTGCCCCTAAGTTTTTCAGAATTTTTATTGCAGTCCTTACATCACTTAAGTCGGGGCAGTTATGTATTATACATTCCCCTCTTGAAATAAGAGCTGCGGCAAGCACCGGAAGTACAGAATTTTTTGCACCGTGAACACTGCACTCTCCCGAAAGACGCCTGTCTCCCTTAATTTCCAAAACTTCCAAAAAGAACACCTCCCTTTAATTATTCTCAACTACATCTTATGCCTGAAAAGAAAAAGTGTTCTATTTAAAAGATTTAATCAATTATCTATTCTTAAGCTCTGTCAGTAATTTATACAGCCGGTCGGTTGCATCGCATATCGAAGCTTTCTCTGCCGCCGTCGACATTTTTTTTAGTACACCATCATTAAAAAGTATATGCTCTGCCGCATTTTTAAGTGTCTCTTTATTCAAGTCCCTCTCGCATATAACCGTTGCCGCACCCGCCGTCTCGACAGCCCGTGCATTATGCTCCTGATGGTTTCCGGCTACATTTGGAGACGGGACAAGAATTGCCGGCTTGCCTGCCGCAAGCATTTCAGACACTGAGCTTCCCGAGCGGGCAATTATCATATCTGCCGCATTCATAGCATACTCAATATCAAATATATATTCGGACACCTTAAGATTTTCGTAATTCTCAGGAATTATGCCGTTTTGATTAAACCTTTTTATCAGTTTTTCATACTGATTGTTTTTACCTGCCGCCATAATAAAACGAAGTCTATTGTTTTTCACTTCTTCGGATATATAATCACACACAACGCTGTTAAAAAACTCCGCCCCAAGACTTCCGCCAAAAATAAGAACTGTCTTTTTTTCGTCAAGACCAAGCTTCTTCCTCGCCTGCTCCTTAGTTATATTAATAATTGATGGTCTTATCGGATTTCCCGTTATTTCCACTCTCTTTGTCTTTTTAAGAAACTTTTCAGCTTCTTTTATAGCAAGAGCAACTATATCGACTCTGCCGGATAAAAGTCTTACCGTCACACCGGGATAGGCATTGGATTCGTGAACCATACAGGGAACTTTCAGTCTTGAAGCCGCAAAAAGCACAGGTCCGGTTACATATCCGCCCGTGCCAAGCACAACGTCAGGTTTAAATTCCCTTATGATTTTCTCCGAGTCAGCTATTGCTTTTAAAAGCTCTGCCGCTATCTTAACATTACGAAATGACAGCTTCCTTTCAAAGCCGTGTATTTTAATAAACTTTATTTCATACCCGTTCATCGGCACGAGATTTTTTTCCATCCCCTGCTCTGTTCCCACAAATAAAATTTCGCTGTCTTTTTCTCTTTGTCTGACGGTATCTGCAACAGCAACCGCAGGATTGATATGTCCGGCAGTTCCCCCTCCGCAAAGCAGTAATCTCATATTTTCCGCCTCCGAAAACAATTATTTAAAATTTAGCCTATTCACTATGCTTTGAAACATTGAGTATAATTCCCATTTCCGCCATCGTTACCGCAAGAGCCGTTCCTCCGTAGCTGAAAAACGGAAGCGGCATACCCGTTACCGGCATAGTAGATGTTACAACGGCAATATTTATAAACACCTGAATTGCAACAAGCCCTATTATTCCCGAAACAAGCAGCTTACCAAACATATCCGGTGCACTGAGTGCAATTTTTATTCCTCTGTAGACAAGATATGCAAACATAACTATTACAAGTATACAGCCAAGAATGCCAAGCTCTTCTGCCAGAATGGAAAATATAAAATCATTCTGAGGCTCAGGAATATTCATATATTTTTGTCTGCTCTGACCAAGACCTGCCCCGAAAATTCCGCCTGAGCCTATGGCATAAAGTGACTGAACAATCTGCCAGCCGTCTCCTTGTATATCCTTGAATGGTTCAAGGAATGTAAGCATTCTCGCTCTTCTGTATTCCGAGGTCATTGCAAGGACAAAAGCTCCTGCAAAGCCAAGTATTCCTATAACGGATATGTGACTCCATTTCATTCCGGCAACGAAAAGCATTATCGCAACACTCGCCACAATAAGTATTGTACAGCTCATATGCGGCTGAAGCATAATAAGTGCCGCA
>JAZQLM010000285.1:0-2911 GCA_045542655.1 Clostridia bacterium
GGGCAATATTTTTTTCGATATATTCTTCCATATCGGCAATTTTTTCCTGCTGCTGTTCGTATTCCTTTTGCTGTCTTAAAACTCTTTCTTCTTTCAAAACAAGGTACTTTGAATAATTTCCCTTATAGGTATAGAGCCGTCCTCTTTCAAGCTCAAATATTTCATTAACCGTTTTATCAAGAAAATAACGGTCATGGGAAATTACAAGTATAGCACCCTTATACAACATAAGATACTCTTCGAGCCATGCAAGAGTCTTAAAATCAAGATGATTTGTTGGCTCGTCAAGAATTAAAAGCTTCGGTTCTTCAAGTAAAAGCTTTGCAATTGCAAGTCTCGTCTTTTCACCGCCTGAGAGTGTACTTATAACCGTTTCGGGATTTTTGTCCGAAAATCCCATACCTGTAAGCACGGTATTTATCTTTACATCGACATTATATCCGTCACGGCTGTCCATAAACGCCTGAAGACGGTTATATTCCGAGAAAATGCTCTTGTACTCATCGCCCTCCATATCAAGGCTTGACATCTTCTCTTCAAGCATACGCATTTTTTTCTCAGCATTTTCCACATCGGAAAAGGATTTCCGCATTTCAAGAGCTATGGTAGATTCCGACTCAAGACTTCCTGTTTGCTTAAGATAGCCAAACGTTACTCCGTTTGTCTTAAACAAATCACCGCTTTCATAGGAAAGCTCTCCGCAGATAACATTCAAAAGGGTAGTCTTTCCTGCCCCGTTGACACCGATAAGTCCATATCTGCCTTTTTCTTCGATTGTAAAATTTATATCCTTTAATATATGCCGCTCACCAAAAAACTTGTTAAGCCCGTTTACCGATATAAGCATTTTTTAACCTCTGTTATCATTTTCAATCTTTGTAATTCTAAGTCCTGATTTTTTATTTTTAAACACAAGCTTCACTATTATAAATGCAACCAACATTCCCAAAAAAGCACTTAATATTGCTGTGGTTTCATTCTTTGTAGCAGTATAACCAAACACTGCTCCCAAAATCAGAAACACCACAAAAACCGCATATCCTATAATAGTATAACGGTAAAACAGCTTGTCATCCATTGTGATAAGAACATCGTCCCCGACGCTTGGAATAACGTCACACTCTGTTTTTATATCGACTTCAATAAAGTGGTTCTTCATTTCGCAGCCCTCACAGCTTCCGCAGTTACCGCCGCACGCCGACTCTCTTAAAATCTGAATTTTTGCTTTATTTGCATCTATTTGAACTACCTTTCCGGTATTTGTCATAACATAAATTCCTTTCAAATATTTCAGCTTTTAAAATTCGTTCTTTTGTTTCTCCGCAAGAGAAAGCATTTCGCTTGCATTATTTAGCGTAAGCTCGGTTATATACGCACCGCCGATTATTCTTGCAAGCTCGGCTATGCGTTCATCCTTTTCAAGCAGTTTTACCTTTGTAACCGTAGACTCATCGCTTGACGTTTTATGAATAAGATAATGGGCATCTGCCATCGAAGCAAGCTGTGCAAGATGTGTAATTGAAAACACCTGTTTTCTTCCCGACAGACGACTGAGCTTTTCGGCAATTTTCTGTGCCGCTCTTCCGCTTACCCCTGTGTCAATTTCGTCAAATATAAGTGTTTCCGCCTCGTCCGTATCAGCGAAAACAGATTTAAGAGAAAGCATAATTCTCGAAAGCTCACCGCCTGATGCTATTTTTGAAATAGGCTTTAAAGCTTCTCCCGGATTTGCAGAAATCAAAAACTCAACTTCATCAAAGCCATTTGAATAAAGCATTTTTTCGCCGTCCTCAGAAAGCCTCTGACTTATATTAGCTTTAAAGACAACCTTCGGCATATCAAGTTCCGAAAGCTCCCTCATAATTTCCTTATCAAGCCTTTCAGCAGCACTTATTCTCTTTTGGCTAAGCTCATATGCAATTTTTTCAGCCTCAGCCTTTATGTCCTTTTGCTCCTTCATAAGACTTTCCAAAAGCTCATCGCTTCCCTGAATTTCAGCAAGCTCTGAGGCAATTTTATCCCTGTATTCAAGAATTTCAGCCTCGTCTTTTCCGTATTTTCTTCTTAATGAATTTATAACATCTATACGGGTATTAAGCTCATTAAATTCACCCTCGTCAAAATCAGCCTTTCCGATATATGAGCCAAGCTCTCCCGCAACATCCTCAATCTCAATTAAAGCACTTTCAAGTCTTTTAGTTTTCTCCTGAAGCTTTGAATCATATTCAGCCGCCAGACCAAGACTTTTTACAGCTCCGCTCAGTAAATCGTAAACATTACTCTCTGCAGAATACAAAAGGTCGTGGGACTCAGTTGCCCCCGATAAAATCTTTTCTATATTTGAAAGATAATTCAGTCTCTCCTCAATATCTTCAAGCTCGCCCTTTTTAAGCTTTGCAGAATCAATTTCCTCTATCTGAAATTCAAGCATTTCTGCCTTTCTCAGCTTTTCGGCTTCATTCTCACTCAAAGTGCGAATTTTTTCCGATATTTCCTTAAGCCTGTTATATTTTTCTGAATACTTTTCCTTAAGCTCCCCAAGCTTTGCAAAGCTGTCCAGATAATTTATGTGATAACGGTTTGATAAAAGAAAATGATTGTCATTCTGCCCGTGAATATCACAAAGAAGCCTGCCCGCTTCCTTCAAAACACCGCTTGTAACAGTCATACCATTTATTCTCGCCGTGCTTTTAGACTCCCTTGTAAGCTGTCTCGTCAGAATAACATCATCATCGGTTTCAATCCCCAAATCCTCAAGATACGCATTTACAGCCTCATTAGATGAAAAGCAGGCATTTACCATCGCTTTTTCACAGCCCGTACGGACAAGCTCCTTTTCTGCACGTCCGCCAAGTGCCATATTAATCGAGTCAATAAGGATTGACTTTCCTGCACCGGTTTCACCGGTTAA
>JAZQLM010000286.1:0-3202 GCA_045542655.1 Clostridia bacterium
CTTTTGTATAATTTTTCCAAGTAAGGTAAAGAGTAAATAATTAGAACCATCACGAAATATAATGAAATCAAAGATTTCTATATTTCGGAGAACTTTGTTGAGCAAAGCACAATACAACCTACTATTTTCTGCCTTTTATTCGGGATTATGTGGGCATCATCCCCTACAAATTCCCTAAACATTTTCCATTAAAAACTGCGAGAATACTGGATTTTCTCGCTCACGATAGTATATGTAAATATTATTTATCGGCAAACTATTTTATTAAATTTTAAGAGTTCGCAATGAAATTGTTCACATATTTTCGTCTTAATCTATAAAAAATTACAAATGTAAACTAAATATGTTTCCTTCTCCAATTTTCACTCTATCAACAAACTCTCTTTCATTCAAAATCGGATATTCAAAACTCATACCTGCCAAACACTTTTGTTTATCACCCTGATGATTGTCAGAGCCAGCAAATTTAATCAACTCATATCTTTTAGCATAAAGACTTGCCATCTCATTTTCTAATTCATTTCTGCTTGCATTTAATACCTCTACACCATGCACCTTTCTGGGAAATAATCTAATATGGTCAATATATCCTGCTTCTCTATATGGATGTGCTTGTATAACCAATGCCCCGTTTTGCATAAAAAACTCTAATTCTTCACTTTTTTTCATCTCAAGGATGGATGGATTATTCATATACCACTCCTTATCGAGACCATAAATCAAAAAATCCGTACCCTTATAAGATATTTCAACACCACAAAATACTTTAATACCTATTTCATCCCCGATTGTGAGAGCATCTTCATAATCAGAAAAATAAAAATTTATTTTATCTTGATATGATGCTGAAAAATCTATATTTATATTTCCATCAATAAAGTGGTTTGTTATAAAAACCCCATCATATCCAAGGCTTTTATAAAACTCCAAGTTTTCACGAACACTTGCTTTTCCACATTTACTTACAGGATATGTATGAAGATGTGTTTCATATTTATACATTAGTCCACCTCTTTCGTTATTATTCGATATAATTTCTTACTCGTGTCAAGTCAGTGGCAAAAAATTTACTTTTTCAAAGGCTTCTCCTTGAGGAGAAGCTGTCACAAGGTGACTGATGAGGTGTAGATTTCGTAGCAATCGTTATTTCTTTTCCACTTCATCCACCGCAAGCGGTCCCCCTTTCCCTTGAGGGGAAGCTTTTTTTATTCCTTACATTTCAAGCTTCATATGTAATATAACCTGTATAAAAATTTATCTTTCCCTTTGTTTTTTATCAAAACCAAACAACGACAAGAACAGAGCCGCAGTATAAACTATACGGTTATTGTATTTTATAGCTATAGTTTTACACATAGCCTTCCCACTTACCGTAAGTGCCGCAACCACACCGGTGATAACAAGAGAAATCAGAAGTACCCTGATTTCCGATTTATTTACAGAAAAAAATGCTATAACCGCCGCTGTCGCACCTCCGCTTATAATTCCGCAAATATCACCAACTATGTCATTACAGAAATTGGAGGCCTTATCTTTAATTCTTATAAGCCTTATCGCAGAAGAAGCACCCTTTATTTTCTTGGAAGCCATAGAATGAAACGCTGTTTCCTCGGCGGTAGTTATCGCAACCCCGATAAGGTCAAAAAGCACGCCCACCAAAATAATAAAAAGCAGGATAAGTATAGCAATTATTATGCTCGCCCTATCCATAACAGCAGTTGAAAACAGATTAAAGCAGGCAGAAAGCGAAAAAGTTATAATAAGTGTCTTAATAGCCCAGCTATAGTCAATTTTTTGCGAATTTGCAGCAGAAAATCTGACCGCATTTTTTCTCTTGTTTTTTTTCTTCAAAATACTTTCCTCTGTTTCGTAATACAATTTAAAAAATAAATTAAGGGTAGCATAGGCAGTAAATATTGTGTCTTAGGTCAGGTTGGATTTCCCAAAAGTGTCCCGATTTGTTGCCAAAAAGGCCGTTTCCGATTAAACACTTTTATGCTGCGTTTCCGCAAGCATTACCTGATTGCCACTGAGTACACACTGCAATCCTGCATATGCCTTTACCGGTCTAGGAGTTTTCCTCAACAACAGCTGTCGGTTCTTAGCCTCTTTTGCAGACACGGTTTCAAAAAGCAATAACCTCAAAACGTTGGCCGACGCATATGAGGTCTGATCCTTTATCCACCGCCCCCACTCAAGGCAGGCTACGCTGTCCACAGCACAAAATTCGCACCGCAACACAGGTTTCATCCTATTTCGTACAATATCCCCATATAAAAGGATATGCACAAAAACAGGTCTCCACGGAAAAGGGGTCAACGCCCACATGCCATTGCGGATCGCCCCTAAACCTTAACTCCCAGCATCCGCCCCCGACTGGGCGTCGAAAGCGAACACAAGGAACTTCATCGATATGCCCTTCGGCGGATTTTTAGGCCCGCCCTGGGAACCGATGCTGCTGACTAGAATACCGTTACCCTATAACATATCACTCTGTATTATACTATATTTATTTGATATTGTCAATTAGTCCGGCATAATTATTAGACTTCACTTATAAAATTTTCTAAATAGCAAAAATTATTTTCGTCTTTTATTGATTAATTAAAAAATGTGTGATATAATTTTTATGTTGAAAGTTATTAAATACAAGCGGAGTGTTTTTATGACCAGAATATTATTTATCTGTCACGGAAATATATGCAGAAGTCCCATGGCAGAATTTATTTTTAAGGATATGATAGCAAAAATTGGCAGAAGTGATGAGTTTTACATAGCCTCTGCCGCTACAAGTCGTGAAGAAATCGGCAATCCTATACATTATGGTACCGCCGGAGTATTAGATAAGCTTGGCATATCATACAGTGGCAAACGTGCCATTCAGCTTGAAAAATCGGATTACGAAAAATACGATTATTTAATTTGTATGGATGAGGCAAATGTGCGTAATACTCTTCGTATTACAGGGCATGATAATGACCAAAAGGTATATAAATTACTCGAATTTACCGACTCCGATGCAGACGTTGCAGATCCGTGGTACACAGGAAATTTTGACATAACAAAAAGAGATGTCACAGCAGGCTGCAAGGGACTTCTTGAATATATAGATAATAAGTCAATTAAATTATAAAGGGATGAGGGATATTATGAATATTTATGAGTTAATAAAAAGCAGAAGAACAATAAGAAAGTTTAAGCA
>JAZQLM010000287.1:0-7027 GCA_045542655.1 Clostridia bacterium
CAGGCAGACGGGAAAGCAGCACAGATGTACTTAACCTCGCCCTTCGGATTTTCTAAACCGAGAATAAGCATATGCTCAGCCATCCAGCCCTCTTTCATACCGAGGTATGAAGCAATTCTGAGTGCAAAGCACTTCTTACCGAGAAGAACGTTACCGCCGTAAGCCGAATTAATAGACCAGATTGTATCGTCCTGCGGGAAGTGTACTATATATCTTTCGTCAGGATTTACGTCCTTTTTAGCATGGAGACATTTTACAAAATCGCCGTCCTCGCCAAGAGCATCAAGAACAGTCTGACCTATTCTTGTCATTATATTCATATTAAGAACAACGTAAATACTGTCTGTAAGCTCAATACCGATTTTAGAAAAAGGTGAGCCAACAGGTCCCATTGAATAAGGGATAACATACATTGTTCTACCTTTCATCGAGCCATCATACAAAGCAGAGAGCTTTGCATACATTTCAGCCGGATCCATCCAGTTATTGATAGGGCCTGCTTCTTCCTTTGTAGGAGTACAGATAAATGTTCTGTCCTCTACACGGGCAACGTCATTTTCAGCTGTTCTGTGATAATAACAGCCAGGAAGCTTCTCCTCATTAAGCTTAATCATTTCGCCTGTTGAAACAGCCTCAGCTCTTAAAGCCTCAAGCTGAGCTTCACTGCCGTCAATCAAAACTACATTGTCAGGCTTACACATAGTTTTCATATCTTCAAGCCATGCAAGTACTTTTTTGTTGTTTGTCATAAAACTTTATACCTCCTGAATATCTCATTTATTTTAAGAAAATAATTTACTTAAAAATTTATTCCATTATATATCATACCATAAATTCCTTTTAATTTCAACAAATTTATAACCAATTTTTTTATTAAAATAAATTCATTTTTATAAAAGATAACAAATTACTCACTGTCATTATCTGTTTCTTTGTCTTTCTCTTCGTTTTTCTTTGCCTCCATCACAAGAGAGCTTACAAGAATAATTCCAAGCACTGCAAGCACAAGAATAAAGGCTCTCATTGCATCCTTAAGGGACATTACAACAGCGGTAAGGCAAAGAATACTCGATAAGGTGTAGAGTATTGCAACTGTCTGCCTTTGTGAAAATCCCATATCAATAAGTCTGTGATGAAGATGCCCTCTGTCCGGAGACATAGGTGAACGACCTGTCAATACTCTTCTTATTATGGCAAAGAGGGTGTCAAATATAGGAAGTCCAAGTATCAGCACCGGAGCTGCAAAAGAGATAAGTGCGTGAACCTTTAAAAGTCCCTGCACCGATATACACGCAAGCACAAAACCGAGAAAAGTAGAACCTGTATCCCCCATAAAAATTTTCGCCGGATTGAAATTATACGGCAAAAATCCGAAGCACGCACCGGCAAGAGCCGCTGTCATAATCGCAATATTCAGGTTTTGCGAAAAAAGTGTAAGTGCAAGGAATGTAACCGATGCTATTGACGCAATTCCTACCGCAAGACCATCAAGTCCGTCAATAAGATTAACTGCATTTGTAACGCCCACTATCCAGATAACCGTAACGGGAATTGACAGCCAGCCAAGATTTATATATAAAGGACCAAACCATTTTGAAAACGGATTTGCAATATGTCCTATACCAAGTCCTGATGCTATCACTATTAAAGCGGCTAAAATCTGAAAAATCAACTTTACCTTTGCAGGTAAATCCTTCATATCGTCAATTACACCGACAGTCACCATCAAAAGAGCACCAATCAATATACCCATCGTCGGCTTATCAATAACCGCAAAACACAGTACACTTATCACAAAGCCATAAAAAATTGCAAGTCCGCCAATTAACGGAATAGGCTTTTTATGGACTCTTCTTTCATCTTTCGGAATATCAAGTGCCTTGATTTTATTCGCAACCGCAATAACCGCAGGTGTTGATGCAAAGGAAATCAGAAACGCCACCAAAAGTGCAAGAAAGACAAAAATATTATTATTGTATATCATTTTTATCACCTTTTCATTTTCGAATATTAGCCTTTTGCTAATTAAACGGTATAAAGCCGACCTTTTTATAGACCTTTCTTATAGTTTTTTCCGCAACGTAGTTCGCACGTTCTGCTCCGGATTTAAAAACGCTTTCAAGATAATCTTTATTTTTCATAAGGTCGTAATATTTTGCCTGAATAGGCTCAAGCTCAGCCGCAACAGCCTCTGCCACAGCATTTTTGAAGTCGCCGTAGCCTTTTCCCTCAAAATCAGCCTCGATTTCATCAAAGCTCTTTTTCGTAACAGCACCGTAAATACTCATAAGGTTTTCAATACCCTCTTTACCCTCGCCACGTTTTACAACTGCTTCGGAATCGGTAACGGCACGTTTTATTTTCTTAATAACCTTATCAATCGGATCAAGCATAAGAATATAAGAATTTTCATTCGGATCAGACTTTGACATTTTCTGCTTCGGATCCTGAAGACTCATTATTCTTGCACCTGTCTTTGCTATATACGGTTCTGGGACCTTAAAGGTATCCGAGTAATTTGAATTAAACCTTACCGCAAGGTCTCTCGTAAGCTCCAGATGCTGTTTCTGGTCGTGGCCGACAGGAACAAGGTCAGCCTGATACAAAAGTATATCTGCCGCCATAAGGGACGGATATGTAAATAAACCTGCATTTATATTATTTTCGTGTTTTTGCGACTTATCCTTAAACTGAGTCATTCTCGAAAGCTCACCCATATATGTATAGCAGTCAAGAACCCAGCCAAGCTGAGTATGTGCCGGAACGTGAGACTGAAAAAATATAGGCTCTTTTTCCGCATCAAGTCCACACGCAATAAAGAGTGCAAGAAGGTCCATAGAATTTTTTCTCAAATCCTTTGGAACCTGTCTCACGGTAATAGAATGAAGGTCAGCAATCATATAAAAGCTCTCGTATAAATCTTCCTTCTGAAGCTCCACCCAATTACGAAGTGCCCCCACATAATTTCCGAGAGTGAGTGCTCCTGAGGGCTGAATTCCGCTCAGGATACGTTTTTTTGAAACGGCATTTTCTGTAGCTTCTGCCATAATTATCATCCCTTTACTAAATTTTAATCCATAATTTCGTGAAGAACTTCACCGAGAATTTTTATACCCTTTTCGATATTTTCTTCCGAAGCATTTGAATAATTCATTCTGAATGTGCTGTATTTTGCCTTGTCATCAATCATTGTGGCCTTACCGGGAACAAATGCAACGCCCTTTTCAATAGCCTTTTGCAGAACCTCGGCACTGTCATATTTTTCGGGCATTGTACAAAGCAAGAAAAGACCGCCCTCCGGACAGGTGTGTGTAATTCCCTCTGGGAAATATTTATCCATACAATCCATCATAAGCTTGCATCGTCTTCCGTAAACCTTGCGAAGCTTTTCAATATGCTCATCTATGGAATATCTCTGTAAAAATTCATAAGCAATCATCTGTGAAAGCACGTTTGTGTGAACATCCGAGACCTGCTTACAGATTATCATTCTTTCCATCAAATCCTTGTCAGCACAAGTAAAACCAAGTCTTAGTCCGGGTGAGAGTATCTTTGAGAAAGAGCCGAAGTAAATAACTCTTCCCTCTGTGTCAAGAGATTTCATTGTAGGAACTTCCTCTCCCGAAAATCTCAAATCGCCGTAAGGATTATCCTCAAAAATCAAAAAGTCATATTTTGACGCAAGCTCAAGTATCTTTTTACGCTTTTCAAGTGAAGCAGTAATACCTGACGGATTCTGGAAAGTAGCAATTGTATAGAGAATTTTAACATTTGAATGTTCTTTTAAAAGTGCTTCAAGTGCTACGGTGTCAATTCCGTCATTTTCAAGAGGAACACCTAAAATTTCCGCATTATACGAACGGAAAGAATTAAGACCTCCGATAAAGCTTGGAAGCTCACAGATAACACCGTCTCCGGGATTTATAAGTGATTTTGCCGCAAGAGCAATTCCCTGCTGTCCTCCGCTTACAACGATGCAGTTATCTCCTTCCTTGAAGGCACCTTCTTTGGTAAGCTTTTCCTGTACCCACATACGAAGAGGCTCATAACCCTCTGTGATGCCGTACTGGAGTGCAGTTATGCCGTCTTTTTCCAAGACATCCTTTGCTATTTCAGCAAGCTCATCTTTCGGAAAAAGCTCCGGTGCGGGTGCACCGCCTGCAAATGAAATAATTCCGGGCTTTGCCAAAAGCTTAAAAATTTCTCTGATGGCAGAAGCCTCAAGATGCTTTACTCTGTCTGAAAATTTTTCTGAAATATTCATATCAATAACCTCCAAGCTTAGCCCTCAAGCTGACTAATACCTTTTTTCACTCTGTTTATCGTTTCTTCTTTTCCAAGTATTTCGGCAATTTCAACCGCACCGCCGGGGGTAAATGCCTTACCCGAAATTGCAACTCTTACCGGCCACAAAATTCTGCCGTTTTTAAGGTCAAGTCTCTCTACAAGCTTTAATAGCTCATCGTGGATATTCTGTTCATTCCATTCAGTAATTCCTTCAAGTACAGGAAGAGCCTCCTTAAGTGCTTCAAGTGAATTTTCAGGATTTGTTTTCATCTTTTTATGAGTGTATAGTTCATTGTCATATTCGGGAAGGGCATCAAAAAAGTCAACCTGCTCCGGTATATCCGAAAGCTTCTCACATCTTTGCTGCAACAGTGCAGAAACCTTTTTTAAATCTATATCAGGGTTTGTTATAACACCTTCATAGAAAGGAATTGCATCCTCGTGGAATTTTTCAGGTGTAAGCTCTCTTAAATATTCTCCGTTAAGCCACGCAAGCTTCTTTTCATCAAATATCGCCGGAGATTTACTGATACCGTCTATATCAAAAATTTCCATAAGCTCTTCAACAGTATATTTTTCTCTGTCACCCTTAGGTGCCCAGCCGAGAAGTGTAATATAGTTTACAATAGCTTCCTTTAAATATCCCTTTTTGATAAAGTCCTCATAAGAAGCATCCCCCTCTCTTTTAGAGAGCTTTTTGGTTGCGTCCTTCATAACCGGAGAAACGTGGATATATTTCGGGATTTCCCAGCCGAATGCCTCATATAAAAGATTATATTTAGGAGTAGATGAAAGATACTCAGAACCTCTTATAACGTGGGTAATATTCATAAGATGGTCCTCAATAACATTTGCAAAGTTATATGTCGGAAGACCGTCCGCCTTTAAAAGCACGTTATCATCAAGGATTGCATTGTCAACAGAAATCTCGCCGAATACTTCATCCTTAAAGGTTGTCTTTCCGTATGCCGGAACCTTCTGACGGATTACATATGGAACGCCTGCTTTAAGCTTTTCTTCGATTTCTTCTTTAGAAAGCTTACTGCAATGACCGTCATATTTTGTAGGTACCTTTGCTGCAGTCTGTCTTACTCTTAAAGCCTCAAGACGTTCCTTGTCACAGAAACAGTAATATGCGTGTCCAAGCTCAACGAGTTTTTCCGCATATTCTTTATATAAGCCTCTTCTTTCGCTCTGAATATATGGACCGTAGTCACCACCGATATCCGGACCTTCATCGTGCTTTAAGCCTGTATCTGCCATTGTGCGGTAAATAACATCAACAGCACCGTCAACATATCTTTCCTGATCGGTATCCTCAATTCTTAAAATAAACTTTCCGCCCTGTGACTTTGCAAGCAGATAGGCATAGAGTGCTGTTCTTAAATTACCTATGTGCATATATCCTGTCGGGCTTGGGGCAAATCTTGTTCTTACTTCTTTACACATTTTCTTTATCTCCTGTTCTTTTAGCTTTTTTATGTATTATTCAGATAACTCAACCACACCTATGTATGGAAGATTTCTGTATTTCTCAGCATAATCCAGTCCGTATCCCACTACGAACTCATCCGGAATTTCAAAGCCTAAATATTCAATATCCACATCTACCTCACGTCTTGACGGCTTTGAAAGGCATGAGCAAAGCTTTAGGCATTTTGCACCTCTGCCGATAAGCATTTTGCGGACCTCTCTCATAGTATAACCGCTGTCGATTATATCCTCAATTATCAGAACGTTTTTACCTGTAATATCACGGTCAATATCAAGCTTAACCGCAACTGTGCCGGAGGTTTTTGTCCCTCCGCCGTAGCTTGAAACCTTCATAAAATGAAGTTCAGTAGGCATTTTCAGTTTTCTGACTATATCCGCCATAAAAACAAATCCGCCTTTTAAAATTCCTATAACAATAAGAGGCTCATCACCAAAATCCCTGTTGATTTCATCACATAGCTCCGATATTCTCTTTTGAATCTTTTCTTCTTCAATCAATACTCTTACGTTTTCTGTATTCAACTGCAAGCGACCTCCCCGTATCCTTTGTAACTTTGTATTTTTCACTTATTCTTATTCCCACAATAGCGGCAATTTCTTCCTTTTCACCGTCAATTACGCACAAAAGCGGAATTTTATCTCTTGTCTCTTTGGGAATTTTGTAATCAATAAATATATTCTTAAGCTTCTTTTCTCTTCCGTCCTCAAAGCAGACGATTTTATCCCCCTGCTCACGATTTCGAAGCACAAGCTTTTTACCCTCAAGCTTATCAAAATCAAGCAGCTGTTCATTCATATTTTTCTTATACAGCTTCGGTTCAACAAGCTTTAAAACAATATCAGCAGAAAGTGCCTCAATATAATAGCTTTCAAGGGGATGTACCCTCATATAAAGCTTATAGTCCTCAGATGAAACGCTCTTTTCTTCTGCCTTCTCCTCAGTATTTTCAAATATCAGCCAGCCGTATTCGTTCCTCACCCTCACGTTAAGCGGAAGGTCACCCGCCGCACCTGTGTTTTTCTCAATCAGGGAAATAACCTCACCGATATGCTTATATTCAAGCTTTAAATCACACCCTGCCGCTTTTTTAGCCATTATTTTTATAAGTCTTGCCTTTATAGAATTTTCAACAAGCATAAGTGTTTCAATGCACAGTGCATAAGGCTTGTGTGACGGAAGCGGATTATTAATCCGCTCGCACAGTCTTTCGGCATAACCGCTTAAAAACTCCGCATCCTCCGAGGC
>JAZQLM010000288.1:0-4159 GCA_045542655.1 Clostridia bacterium
AATGTGTCTGATGAACCCTGTATGTCTTCTTATATCCCTTGTATCAAGCTTTGTGTATTCAATTATGTTAAGGGGAAAAAGGGCTGCACTTTTTAACCTTGTATTTCTTCTTCCGCTTCTTATAGCTGCGGCACTCTTTAATCCGCTTTTTAATCATCAGGGCATAACTATACTTTTTTATTTCCCGAACGGAAATCCTTTTACTCTTGAATCCCTGCTGTACGGCTTTGGAGCGGCTACAATGATAGTTTCCGTAATTTGCTGGTTTTCCTGTCTTAACGAAATAATGACAGAAGATAAAATAATTTATCTTTTCGGAAAGGCCGCCCCCTCCCTTTCTCTTGTAATCTCAATGACCTTGAGATTTGTCCCTCGTCTGAAAATTCAGCTTAAGGAGATTGCAAAATCACAGCTTTTAATCGGCCGTGATATAAAAAGCGGAAGCATATTAAAGCGGATAAAATGCGGAATGAATATTCTTTCAATTTTAACCACCAATGCACTTGAAAATTCAATAGAAACTGCTGACAGTATGAAATCAAGAGGCTTTGGACTTTCCGGACGAACGTCCTTTTCAATATTTTTCTTTGACAGCCGTGACAAAAAGCTGCTTACCCTTATTTTATTGCTCAATATATATATCATCATCGGGATATTAACAGGAAAGACAAGTGCTTTCTATTATCCCAGAATTTCCTTTAAGCTAAGCCCTTATGTATGCACAGTATTTGCATCATACCTTCTGCTTAGCATAATTCCGATATTAGTCGGCATAACGGAGGAGAAAAAATGGAAATACTAAATATCAAAGATTTCAGCTTTAAATATCCCTCGGAGAATGAAAATACATTAACCGATGTGAGCCTGTCGGTAAATTCCGGTGAATTTATTACAATTTGCGGAAAATCAGGCTCCGGCAAATCAACTCTTCTCAGGAACATAAAGCCAAGCATAGCACCTCACGGAAAAACGTCGGGAGAGATTTTATTTAATGGAAAGGATATAAACAGTCTTAATTTAAGAGAGCAAAGCAGTGAAATTGGCTTTGTTTCCCAAAGCCCCGATAACCAGATTGTATGCGACAAGGTATGGCACGAGCTTGCATTTGGACTTGAAAGTCTTGGTTTTTCAAGCTCTGAAATACGTCTTAAGGTTTCTGAAATGGCTTCATTTTTTGGAATACAGACATTGTTTCACAATAAAACCTCAGAGCTTTCAGGAGGACAAAAGCAGCTTTTAAGCTTAGCTTCAGTAATGGTTATGCAGCCAAGTCTGCTGATTTTAGACGAACCAACCGCACAGCTTGATCCGATAGCAGCTCAGGAATTTCTGGCAATGCTTTCAAGAATAAATCGTGAGCTTGGGACAACCATTGTCCTTTCGGAGCATAGACTTGAGGATGCCTTCCCGTATTCAGACAAAATAGTTGTTATGGAACAAGGAAAAGTTTTTGCAGCTGTACCACCTGCCGAAATAGGGAATATTCTAAAAAGAAATAATAACGATATGTTTTTTGCAATGCCTGCACCAATACAGGTTTTTTCCATTAATTCGGAAAAAACACCTGTTACCGTATGTGACGGCAGAGTTTTACTAAAAGAAAAATTTAAAAATTATAAACATATCCCTGAAATACAAGATATTTCGCCACCTTGTTCTTTAAAAAAGAGTATTGCTCTTGAACTTAAAGAGATTTTTTTCAGGTACGAAAAAAATCTTTCGGATGTTTTAAAGGGCGTTTCTGAAAAGATATATGAAGGTGAATTTTATGCTCTTCTCGGTGGAAACGGTACAGGGAAATCTACACTTTTATCTGCTATAGCCGGCATTTTGAAGCCACAAAGAGGAAAAATAGCCATAACAAAAAAAGTAGTTATGCTTCCTCAAAATCCTCAAACCCTTTTTGTAAAAAATACAGTAAAGCTTGACCTTTTGGAAATGCTCTCGGATAAGAAAATATCCTTGGCAGAAAAAGAAAAAAATATATCGGATATATCTGAGCTTTGCGAAATCACAGCCTTACTTGACAAGCATCCTTATGACATATCGGGCGGCGAACAGCAAAGAGCCGCTTTTGCGAAAATTCTTTTATTAAAGCCGGAAATTCTGCTTCTTGACGAGCCAACAAAAGGACTTGATGCACATTTTAAAAAGAAACTTGCTGATATAATCATCAGCCTGAAAAAAGCAGGAACTACTGTCGTTATGGTATCCCACGATATTGAGTTTTGTGCAAGATACGCTGACCGTTTAGGAATGTTTTTTGACGGCAAAATAATAAGCTCAGCTAAGCCAAGAAGCTTTTTTTCAAGTAAGTGCTTCTACACCACCTCTGCCTTTCGGATGTCACGGGGTATAATTAAAAATGCAATTTTAACTGATGATATTATTAAAATTTTATATGAAAACGAGGTAGAAATAAAATGAATAAGAAATTTAAAATATTTTTTGGACTATTATTTTGGGCTGTATTTATACTCTCGCTTGTATTTGAGTTTCCTTTTATGGGAATAAACCTCTCAGAGCCTGTTTCACTTATTTCTTTTATGCTTAGCATATGCCTTTTTATACCGGCAGAGAAGCTTAACAGGGATAAGACTATAAAAACATACATTAAAAAAGGAACGCTTTCAAAACGTACCCTTATTTCTCTTTTAATAGCAGTTATCATTGTCCCTGCAACGCTCTTGTTCGGTACATATGTCTTAAAGGACAAAAAGTATTACTTTATCAGTATACTTATAATAATTGAGACAATTTTACCGTTTTTCCTCCGTTTTGAAAACCGAAAGCCGGAGGCAAGAGAAATAATTTTATTAAGCACAATATGTGCAATAGCCGTGTGCAGCAGAGGTGCATTTTTTATGCTTCAGCAATTTAAGCCGATAGTTGCAATAATCATTATAACAGGAATTTGTTTTGGTGGTGAGGCAGGATTTCTCACAGGTGCAATTTCCGGCTTTGTCTCAAACTTTTTCTTCGGGCAAGGTCCGTGGACAGTATGGCAGATGTTTGCATTCGGTATTATCGGACTGATTTCGGGTATCCTTTTTAAAAAGGGTTTTTTAAAAAGAACAAGACTATCACTTACAATTTACGGCGGTCTTGCTACTCTTATAATCTACGGCGGAATTATGAATCCGGCATCCGTTATTATGTGGCAGCCGAAGCCTACTCTTGAAATGATAGTCTCTTCATACATTATGGGCTTTCCGTTTGATTTGGTTCACGCTGTATCTACCTGCGTTTTCCTATGGCTGATTTCAGGTGCTATGATAGAAAAGCTTGAACGTATAAAAACCAAATACGGAATTTTCGATATTTAATTTATTTACAAGGGCTGGGCCTTTGTATCACAGTATATACATCTGTAAACCTTGTTTTCCTTATCTGTAAGTCTGAAGCTGTGTTCAATCTCATTTTCAACAGAAGTAATACATCTTGGATTTTTACAGATAATAACATTTGTAAGATTTTCCGGAAGGCCAAGCTTTTTCTTTTCAACAAGCTTGCCTCCGGAGATTATATTTACAGTAACATTATCATCTACATATCCAACCACGTCAAAATTAACAGGTATATCTGCATCAATTTTGATTATATCTTTTTTTCCCATTTTAGAGCTTGAAACATTTTTAATTATCGCAACGGAACACTCAAGCTCATCAAGTTCCAAAAGATTGTATATCATCATACCTCTTCCTGCGGTTATATGGTCTATAACTGTTCCGTTTGTAATTGAATCAATATTCATACTATTTCTCCGCCTCCTTCAAAAGCTTTAAAAGAAGTGCCATTCTGATGAATTTACCGTTTTTAACCTGTTTAAAATAGCAGGCTCTCGGATCATCATCAATTGCCTTACTGATTTCGTTTACTCTTGGCAGCGGGTGCATTATTGATAAATCCTCCTTCGCACCGGTAAGCTTCTTAGGCGTAAGTATATAGCTGTCCTTTAATCTTAAATAATCTTCCTCGTTAAAGAATCTCTCTCTCTGAACTCTTGTCATATATAATATATCAAGCTCAGGCATTACATCTTCAAGATTTTTTGTCTGAATATATGAGATATTATGCTTTTGAAGAATATCCTTCTTAACGTAGCTTGGAAGCTTAAGCTCATCAGGTGAAACCAAAACAACCTTTATGTTTTCATACC
>JAZQLM010000289.1:0-1525 GCA_045542655.1 Clostridia bacterium
AATGATACATATTATCACAATGATGATGTTCTTGACAGAGTTGCACAGCAGTACAGCTTTGAAGTGGAGGAAACCGATAAGGTTAAGCTTCAGTCTCAGGGAAGCGGAAGCTCTGATGGAAAAGTGGTAAATGTAGGCAAGAGAGTTTCCTTTGTATTCGGAAGCGAGTATGACAGCGGCGGTGCAGGTATAACAACGTCGGTAGAGGATTATTCAAAATTTGCCGCTGCCCTTTCTAAAAGAGGCATTGGTGCAAACGGTGAGAGAATCCTTGCAGACAGCACGGTTGAGCTTATGCGGACTAATCAGCTTACAGGAAACCTGTATGAAAACTATAACTGGAAACAGCTGAAAGGCTATGGCTACGGTCTTGGTGTGAGAACGCTTATTGATAAGGCGAAGAGCGGTTCAACAGGGAATATAGGCGAATTTGGCTGGTGCGGTGCGGCAGGAGCTGCTGTAATCGTTGATCCTGATATTGGCTTGTCGGTTTTTTATGCACATCATATGCTTAATCCGCAGGAGGAATACTATATGCCGCGTCTCAGAAATGTGGTTTATACCTGTCTTAACAGTTAAAATTATTCGTTAATCATTTTTGTAATATCACGCTTCAGGCGTTTCATAATCCTTTTTTCAAGGCGGGAAATGTAAGACTGAGAGATACCTAAAATGTCGGCGACCTCTTTTTGTGTTTTTTCCTCTTCGGTATCGCTTAAAAGTCCGAAACGAAGCTCCATAATGCTTTTTTCCCGTTTTGAAAGGTTATCCATTGCAATGTATAAGAGCTTTTTGTCAACCTCATCTTCAATACCACGCTCTGTTATATCGCTGTCGGTGCCGAGAACATCGGAAAGAAGAAGCTCATTTCCGTCCCAGTCCACATTGAGAGGTTCGTCAATTGAAATGCTTATCTTCGTTGAGCTGTTTTTCCTTAAGTACATAAGAATTTCATTTTCTATACAGCGTGAGGCATAGGTTGCAAGCTTTATTTTTTTGTCTGCTTTAAAGGTGTTTATTGCTTTTATAAGTCCGATTGTGCCTATAGAAATAAGGTCCTCAACACCTATTCCGGTATTTTCAAATTTTTTTGCTATGTAAACAACAAGCCTTAAATTATGTTCAATGAGGTGCTTTTTTACAGCCTCTCTTTTTTCTTCGTTATCATCCGAAAGGTGCATAATAAGCTCGCTTTCTTCTTCCAAAGACAGCGGTGCAGGCAGAGTTTCCGCTCCCCCTATGTAATAAACGCCGTTTTCTTTATCACGGCTTTTAAAAAATATCCTTTCTATAAAGCTTTTTATTACTTTAAAAAATCTAATCATTTTTTAGACATTCCTTTCGTTTTTGTAAAATTTTTGTTTTAAGCACATCGGGATTCATAACAGCATTGAAATGACCGCCGCTGTCAAATGCTGTAACAGGACTTAAAACAATAACAGCCGAATATTTATATTTTTTATCCGAAATGCTATCCGGAATAAATGAAATTGCGGTTTCCTGTTTGTTTGAAACAGTAGAGTAG
>JAZQLM010000290.1:0-2631 GCA_045542655.1 Clostridia bacterium
ATTGAGTTTAAACGTGAGGGTTTTGTGCTTGGCGTTGCCGCTAAAATGTTTACTATTGCAGGACCGGTGCTTGTATACGGTATCGGCTCGTCAATAGTTGCAGGCTTTATCTATTGGCTGATGAAGCTTTAGCAAAAATTTCAGATTATTTTAAGGAGCGATTTTGTGAGAAAGAAAACAGGAAAACAAACAGTTATATTTTCTGATAATGTATATATAGCAGGTCATGCAAATATAGCAGGAAAGAAGGAGGGGCAGGGACCTCTTTCAAAATACTATAATCTTATTTTAAGTGATGCTGAATGGGGCGAAAAATCATGGGAAAAGACCGAAAGCAAAATGCAGAAATATGCGGCAGAACATGCAGTATCGGATAGCGGATTGTCGTTTTCAGACCTTGACTATGTGTTTGCAGGAGATTTGCTTAACCAGTGCATTGCGGCAGGCTTTGCCTTTCGGGATTCAGGCGTTCCGTTCTTTGGTATCTATGGTGCCTGTTCGACAATGGCAGAGAGTCTTTCGCTTGCATCTATGATGATTGACGGGGGGTATGCGAAAAATGCTCTTGCGGTTACATCAAGTCATTTCTGTACGGCAGAAAGGCAGTACAGAACTCCTCTTGAATATGGAGGACAGAGAACGCCGACCGCACAGTGGACTGTTACAGGCTCAGGTGCAATAGTGGTTTCAAATGAGATAAAAAGTGATATTACTATTCGGGCAGTAACAACAGGCAAAATAGTTGACCTTGGAATAAAGGATGCAAATAATATGGGTGCGGCAATGGTCCCTGTAAGTGTTAAACTAACACCATAGCCTGACAATAGATATTAGAGGCTCCAATACCTACTGTCAGGCTAAAGGCGATGTGCTAAATCTCTACAATTTACTTAGGTTTAAGCAAAATTTTATATTTTTGAGAGGTGATGGCTTTACACTTTTTATTTTAACAAAAATGGAGGGGTGTAGCAAGAGAAAATAAATAATTGTAATAGGAGCACAATCGAATTCGGTAGTGTTTTTATTGTGGAAAAAATTTAAAAAAATTGGAATGATAATAAATATAATAATACTGAGAATAATGATAATAAGTTTAGTAATATCAATCCTATCTTATCCACTCAAAAGGAGAAAAGAATAATAACCCCGGTGATGCCAAGGCTGCAATTAAAGAGCGTAGATGTTATGATAAAATATACCGTTACTTGAAGAAGGTGTTTTAGTGTTCTGTTAAGAATGGTAAATTAAGTATTTTGATATTGACTTTTTCAAAGGAATATGTTAAACTATGATTAGTCAAATCGTGATTATTCTAAAGCGGATATGTTTTATTGAGGGGGGGCTATATATGTTTATCGGACGAGAAAATGAATTAAAATTTTTAAATAAGTGTTATGAAAGTGATAAAGCAGAATTTGTTGTTTTATACGGAAGACGAAGGGTAGGAAAAACAGAAACATTAACAGAATTTTGTAAGAGTAAACCAAATATTTTTTATTCCTGCCGTGAATATACAACTGAAAAACAACTTGCGGAGTTTTCCAAGGCTCTTCTTTCGTGGAAAACGGATGTTGCTACTTATACGGATAGTTTTCCGGATTGGGATAGAGCATTTTCTTTTATTGGAGAAATGGAAGGAAATGAAAAAACAGTAATTGTAATAGACGAGTTTCCTTACATGTGTAAAAATAATCCAAGCATTCCGTCAATTTTGCAGATTATTTGGGACACAGTTCTTAAAAATAAAAACATAATGATTATTTTATGCGGAAGTTCAATGAGCTTTATTGAGAAGGAACTTTTGTCAGACAAAAACCCACTATACGGAAGAACAACAGGTATTTATAAGATGCTTCCTATGCCTTATTATGATGCAATAAAATTTTTACCACATTTTTCCGATGAAGATAAGCTTATAGCGTACTCAATACTTGGTGGAATTCCTCATTATTTAAAACAATTTGATTCGAAACTTTCGCTTAAAGAAAATATCATAGATAAAATTCTTACTAAAGGTACTGTTCTTTATTCCGAGGTTGAATTTTTACTCAGACAAGAGCTCAGAGAGACTTCAATTTATAACACAGTTATAGAGGCTATTGCCCTTGGAAATACATCTTTTAATGAATTATTAACCAAAACTGATATAGAAAAAAGTAAGCTGAGCGTATATTTAAAAAACCTTATAGAACTTGGAATTGTAGAACGTGAGTTTTCTGCACTTTCAAGTTCAAAAGAACGTGCGAGCAGTGGGAAAGGACTATATAATCTTACGGATAATTATTTTAGGTTCTGGTATGCTTTTGGTTACTCTAATTTGTCTGATCTTGAAAAGGATGATGCGATAGGAGTATGGGAAGATTATATTGAAGGCTCTTTGCATAGTTTTGCTTCAAAATCCTTTGAAAAAGTATGTATTGAATATATGTATAGTATGAATAAACAGAGAAAACTACCGTTTAGATTTTCTGAAATTGGTCGTTGGTGGGGAAAGGTAACTAAAATGGTTGACGGCAGAAAAAGAACGGATTCAGAAGAAATTGATATAGTTGCTGCAGATAAAAATGAAGAACGGTTTATTATTGGAGAATGTAAATTCAGAACAGAATTATTTGATGACGGAGAGTTAAG
>JAZQLM010000291.1:0-2985 GCA_045542655.1 Clostridia bacterium
GTTTTTCTTCCCGAGGGAAATGCCGAGGAGGCTTCGGTCGTAAAAGGGATTGAGGTTTACGGCTTTAAAAATCTCACAGGTCTTTTAGAGGCTCTTACAGGTCAGGCGGAGCTTAAGCCGTACCATAAGGATTTTGACACGGCTTTTGCAGAGGCGGAGCTACATACAGTTGATTTTTCAGAGGTTAAGGGACAGTATCAGGTTAAACGTGCACTTGAAATTGCGGCGGCAGGAAATCACAATATTCTTATGATAGGGCCGCCCGGCTCTGGTAAAACTATGATTGCAAAAAGAGTTCCCACCATTCTCCCCGACCTCACCTTTGAAGAGGCTCTTGAGGTTACGAAGATACACAGTATTTCAGGGGAGCTTGATAAAAATTCTGCAATGATTACCAAAAGACCGTTCAGACATCCGCATCATACGATTTCAGCGGTAGGCTTATCCGGCGGCGGTTCAAATCCGAGGCCGGGCGAGATAAGTCTTTCACACAATGGTGTTTTATTCTTAGACGAGCTTCCCGAGTTCAGACGTGATGCACTTGAGGTTTTACGTCAGCCGCTCGAGGACGGAAGCGTTACCATAACAAGGGCATCGGGGACATTTTCGTATCCCTGTAATGTTATGCTGGTTGCTTCGATGAATCCGTGTCCCTGTGGTTTTCATTCTGATCCCACAAGGGAATGTAACTGCAGTGAGGCTCAGATACAAAAGTACGTCGGCAAAATAAGCGGACCGCTCCTCGATCGCATTGATATTCATATCGAGGTTCCTGCGGTGTCCTATTCCGACCTTGAATCAAAGGGAAAAGAGGAAAGCTCTGCCGATATTAAAAAGAGAGTTGACAAAGCAAGAAAAATTCAGCTTGAGCGGTACAAAGACGATAGTATTTATTCAAACAGCAAGCTAACCCCCGAGCTGATGAACAAATACTGCTCCCTTTCGGATGAATGTAGTCAGCTTTTAAAGACAGCATTTGAGAAAATGGGGCTTAGTGCAAGAGCTCACAACCGTATTTTAAAGGTCGCAAGAACAATCGCCGACCTTGAAGCAAGCGAGAAAATAGAGGTACAGCATATCGCTGAGGCAGTAAGATACCGTGCTCTTGACAGAAAATTTTTTATGTAACTTTAAAAGAAGAAAGGACTAAGCTTTTTTAAGCTTTTGATATAAAATTTATGAAATTACATATAGTATTAGTTGAACCCGAAATTCCGTCAAATACGGGAAATATATCAAGAACCTGTTCGGTTATTGACTCCCCCCTCCATCTTGTTCATCCCCTCGGCTTTGATATTGACGAGAAAGCGGTCAGACGTGCAGGACTTGATTACTGGGATGAGCTTGAATTATACGAATACAAAAGCTTTAACGAGGTAAGGGAAAAATATCCCGAAGCAGACTTTTATTACTGCACCACCAAGGCTGAAAAAACCCACAGCGATGTGGATTATACATATTTTAAAAAAGGCGGTGAGGGCGAAAAATCAGATAAAGACATATTCCTTGTTTTCGGAAAGGAAACAAAGGGACTTCCCGAAAAGCTTCTTCGGGAAAACTATGAATGGTGCATACGAATACCTATGAAATATAACAAACGCTCACTTAACCTATCAAATTCGGTGGCGGTTATCGCCTACGAGGTTTTAAGGCAGTTTGATTATCAGAATTTAAAGAAAGAAGGAGAGCTTACAAATGGTTAGAATAATGACAGACTTTGCGGCAGATATTCCTGCGGAATTTATAAAGGAGCATAATCTTAAGGTACTTCCCTTTTACATTAATATCGGAGAAAAGAGCATACTTGCTGATATGAATTTTAAAGCTGAGGAATTTTACGAAATAATGAAAACCACAGAGGAAATCCCTCAGACGAGTCAGTGTACACCCGAATTTATCGAGGATATGTTTAGAGAACTCGGAAAAGACGGCGAACCCGTTATTTACATCTCTATTTCAGCAAACGCAAGCGGTATCTATAATACCGCAAACATAGTTGCAAACCGCCTTATTGAAGAGGAAAATCTCGATATAACAATTATCGACTCAAAGACCTTCAGTATGGGAATTGGTATGCCTGTTACGGAAGCGGTAATTATGGCAGAAAAAGGAGCTTCCAAGGAAGAGATTACTGACTTTTTAACCGAGTCTTATGAAAATAACAGAGTTTACTTTGTTGTGGACGATTTGAGCTATTTAAAAAGAGGCGGCAGAATTAAGGCAACCTCTGCTGTAATAGGCGAGCTTCTTGATATAAAGCCTGTTTTATACAATAATGACGGTCTTGTTGAGGTTTATACCAAGGTAAGAGGAATTAAAAAAGCGATTGCAAAGCTTGTGGAAGAAGCGGCTGAAAATATGGAAAGCCCCGAAGAAGGCGAGGTTATCGTTTTGGAGGCTGATGCAAAGGATAAGGCTGAAATTGCGGTGAAATTCCTTGAAAAGAAACTAAACCCGAAGAAAATTTCTATCCATCCGGTAGGCCCTGTTATCACCTGTCATACAGGTACGGGCGTTATGGGACTTTACTTTAAGCATAAGAAAAAATAGTGTATTATAAAAAAGGTTGATGTTTTATGTATCTTGAAAAATCCGAAGAAAAATTTGCGGTGCTTTATACCATTGACAAATACGAAGCACCCCTTGACATTACAACTCTTTTTGAAATAATGACCTGGGAAAAGCAGGTTATGGAATACTTTGAGCTTTCCGAAATACTCTTTGAGCTTATGGAGGATAATTATATCGAGAAAAAGTATTACCGTGACGTCGAAGCCTATGTCCTGTCCGATAAAGGAAAAGAGGCACTTCTTTTGTTCTCCGAAAGAATACCCCCTGCGGTAAAACGCAGAATAAACGATGCCGTGGGAAAGATAAAGTTTGACAGCATAATAGATCCCGATGCGGTAACCGCTGAGGTTATTCCTATGGGGGATAACCGCTGGGGGCTTCGTTGCAGTATAAAAGAGGACGGAATACAGCAAA